>NZ_JARJHW010000045.1:0-44846 GCF_040560175.1 Streptomyces panacea | reverse complement strand
GACCGCGGCCCGGCCCGGCGCCCGTCCCCGCGCCGCCGCCCGCGCCGTCACCGGACCCGATCCCCAGCCCGCCGGGCCCCGACCCGGTCCCGGACCCGGAGCCCCAGCCGGGGCCGCTCGGGTGAGGCGACAGGCATGAACGGCCGGACGCCGACGGTCGGTCGACCCGTCGGCGTCCGGTCGTTCAGCGAGCCCCGGTCAGCCGGAGACCTCTGAGCGGTCGCCGCCCCACAGGGTGTGGAACGAGCCCTCGCGGTCCGTACGCCGGTAGGTGTGCGCACCGAAGAAGTCCCGCTGGCCCTGCGTGAGCGCGGCCGGCAGCCGCTCCGCGCGCAGCGCGTCGTAGTACGAGAGCGCCGCCGCGAAGCCCGGTGTCGGCACACCCTGCCGCACCGCCGTCGCGATCACCTCGCGCCAGTCGTCCTGCGCCGCGCCGATCTCCTCGGCGAACTGCTTGTCGGCCAGCAGGCTCGGCAGATCGCGCTGCGCGTCGTACGCGCCCCGGATCCGGTCCAGGAACGCCGCCCGGATGATGCAGCCCGCACGCCAGATCGCGGCGACGGACCCGAGGTCGATGTTCCAGCCGTACTCCTCGCTGCCCGCCTGGATCTGGTGGAAGCCCTGCGTGTACGACACGATCTTCGACGCGTACAGCGCCTGCTCGACCTGGTCCGCGAAGCGCGCCGCCTCGTCCTCGCTCAGCGCCGTCGCCGTCGGGCCCGGCAGCGTCTGCGAGACGTCCCGCAGCGCGGCGTGCCCGGACAGTGAGCGCGCGAAGACCGCCTCGGCGATACCGGAGACCGGCACACCGAGATCGAGGGCGATCTGCACCGTCCAGCGGCCGGTGCCCTTCTGCTCGGCCTGGTCGACGACGACGTCGACGAAGGGCTTGCCCGTCGCGGCGTCCTGGTGGGCCAGCACTTCGGCCGTGATCTCGATCAGGTACGAGTCGAGCCGCCCGGTGTTCCACGTCCGGAACGTCTCGGCGATCTTCTCGGGGGAGTAGCCGGCGACCGAGCGCAGCAGGTGGTACGCCTCCGCGATCAGCTGCATGTCGGCGTACTCGATGCCGTTGTGCACCATCTTCACGAAGTGCCCGGCGCCGTCGGGGCCGATGTGGGCCACCGTCGGGGTACCGTCCGGGGCCTTCGCGGCGATGCGCTCCAGCAGCGGGCCGAGCGATTCGTAACTCTCCTTCGAGCCGCCCGGCATGATGCTCGGTCCGTGCAGCGCGCCCTCCTCGCCGCCGGAGATGCCCACGCCGACGAAGTGGATGCCGCGCTCGCGCAGCTCCTTCTCGCGGCGCCTGGTGTCGGCGAAGTGCGCGTTGCCGCCGTCGATGATGACGTCGCCCTCTTCGAGCAGCGGGGCGAACTCCTGGATCACGGCGTCGGTCGCGTCGCCGGCCTTCACCATGATGACGAGTCGGCGCGGGCGCTCCAGCGCGGCGACGAACTCCTCCGCGGAGTCCGCGGGAACGAAGACACCCTCCTCGCCGAACTCCTCCACCAGCGCGTGGGTCTTCGACGCGGTGCGGTTGTGCAGGGCGACGGCGAAGCCGTTGCGGGCGAAGTTGCGGGCGAGATTGCGGCCCATCACCGCGAGCCCGGTGACACCGATCTGGGCAGTACCACTCATGCGTGTGCTCCTGGGTCTCCGTCGGATGTACCTCGTCCGGCGGTAGGGATACGTACCGTCGGACAAGGCGGTTCATCGATCTTCAAGCCGCCCGCATTCTTCCGCATTCCGGGTCGGTCGCGTCGGGTCCGTTCATTTCTTGGTCAGAGGTGGCGTCCGTACGGACCATCGTTCACCAACTCTTGACACTCTCTCAGCGTCGGCGTAACACTGGCCTGGCTTTGGAGAGCGCTCTCCCGCAGTGATCCCGGTGTTCCTGACGGTCCCGGATCCAGGAGCCGCTCTCCGCGGTGCACCGTCCAGTACCACTCTCTCCCCCCACCGCATACGCCCCGTATGCGGACGAAGAGCGGCATGGAGGTCCGCATGGCCGAAAGACTCCGCAGAACCACCCTGGTGTCCGCGTTGCTCGTATTCACCGCCCTGGCCCTGGTGGCCATGGGTCTGACCGCGATCACGGACACCGCTACCGCCGACCCCAAGAACGACCGCTCCACCGCGGCCGCGTCCCACACGGGACACAAGATGCCCCCGGCCGTTCCCGTGCCCTCGGGCGACGACCCCGACGGCGACGGCTACATACCGGCGAACCCGCCGGTCACCGGCGTCGTACCGTCGGCCGAGATACCGCCGCACCGCTACTTCCACGAGTTCCAGGCGAACTGCGAGGTCACCCACACCAGGCCGGACGACCCGATCGTCTACCCCGGCCAGTCGGGCGCTTCGCACGACCACACCTTCATGGGCAACAGGACCACCAACGCCAACAGCACGACGGCGTCGCTGGACGCCGGCACCACGGCGTGCAAGGCGCCGGGCGACCGGTCCGCGTACTGGATGCCGACCCTGCTCAACGGGGACGTGCCGGTACGGCCCATCGGCCCGCAGGTCATCTACTACAAGGCGGGAGTCACCGACTACCGGACCGTCCGGCCGTTCCCGAAGGGCCTGCGGTTCGTCGTCGGCAGTCCCACCCAGACGGCCGAGCAGTTCCGCAACCATCCGGGCTGGGTGGAGGGCTGGGAGTGCGGTAACTCCTTCAACAACACCGAGATCCCGGCCAGTTGCCCGGCCACCCGTGACGTCCAGCTCAACCTCCGCTTCCAGGCCCCCAGTTGCTGGGACGGAAAGTATCTGGACACCCCGGACCACAAGAGCCACATGGCCTATCCGCTCGTCCAGGGCGCCAACCAGGACGTCTGCCCGACGTCGCACCCGGTGGCGCTGCCGATGGTCGAGTTCAAGATGGCATGGCCGGTGAACGGAGACATGTCCAAGGTGAGGCTCGCGAGTGGGACGGGGCACTCCTTCCACTACGACTTCTTCAACGCCTGGGACAACGCCACGCTGCGCGCCATGGTCAACCACTGCGTCGTCGGTGGCCTCCAGTGCGACGCGCGCGGCTACGACCAGAACAACCCCGGGGCCGGTGCGGCCCTGAACCAGGACTACGAACTGCCGTAACCGGGACCGCTCTCCCGTCGGGGTGTACTCCGCCCTGATGGGAGAGCGCTCTCCCATCAGCTTCGCCGTGCTGCTCGCTTCCGCCCTCCCTCTCCCCGCCCGCACTCTCCCCACAGGTGACTCATGAGCGATACGAAACTCCTCCCAAGACTCGCCCCCGGCCGTCTCCGCGCGATGGCGTCGGTCGCCGCCACCACGCTCCTCGCCGCCTTCGCCGTGACCGTCCCGGCCGCCGCCCCCGCGCAGGCGGCCGGCAGCGTCGTCAAGGTCACCGGATCCCAGGGCGCCTGGCAGTTGACCGTCGACGGCGCGCCGTACCAGGTCAAGGGCCTGACCTGGGGGCCGTCCGTCGCCGACGCGGGCAGATACCTGCCCGACGTGGCCTCCATGGGCGTCAACACCATCCGGACCTGGGGCACCGACGGCACCACCAAGCCCCTCCTCGACTCGGCCGCCGCCAACGGCGTCAAGGTCATCGCCGGCTTCTGGCTCCAGCCCGGCGGCGGCCCCGGAAGCGGTGGCTGCGTCAACTACCTCACCGACACGCAGTACAAGAACGACATGCTCGCCGAGTTCCCCAGGTGGGTGCAGACCTACAAGGACCACGCGGGCGTGCTGATGTGGAACGTCGGCAACGAGTCCGTACTCGGCCTGCAGAACTGCTACAGCGGCGACGCCCTGGAGCAACAGCGCAACGCCTACACGACCTTCGTCAACGACATCGCCAAGAAGATCCACTCCGTCGACCCGAACCACCCGGTGACCTCCACCGACGCGTGGACCGGGGCCTGGCCGTACTACCAGCGCAACTCGCCCGACCTCGACCTGTATTCGGTCAACTCCTACGCCGACGTGTGCAACATCGAGGAGACCTGGAACGCCGGCCGCTACACGAAGCCCTACCTCGTCACCGAGGGCGGCCCGGCCGGTGAGTGGGAGGTCGACGACGACGTCAACGGCGTCGCGTCGGAGCCCACCGACGTGGCGAAGGCCCAGGGCTACAAGGACGCGTGGAACTGCGTCACCGGCCACCGGGGCGTCGCGCTCGGGGCGACACTCTTCCACTACGGCACCGAGTACGACTTCGGCGGCGTCTGGTTCAACCTGCTGCCCGCGGGCCAGAAGCGCCTCTCGTACTACGCGGTGAAGGAGGCGTACGGCAGGAGCACCGCCGGCGACAACAAGCCGCCGGTGATCACGAACATGGCCGTCGACGGCGCCACCGCCGTACCCGCCGGACGTCCGTTCAAGGTCACGTCGGACGTGACGGACCCGAACGGCGACGCCCTGAGCTACGAGGTCCTGGTCAACAGCAAGTACATAGACAACGGCGGCCAGTTGACCCCGGCGCAGTTCACCGCCCAGGGCAACGGGGACTTCACCGTGACCGCGCCGGACAAGCTCGGTGTGTGGAAGGTGTACATCAAGGCGTCCGACGGCAAGGGCAACGTGGGGATCGAGACCAAGTCCTTCAAGGTCGTGCCGCCGCCCGTCGGCGGCACCAACGTCGCCCGGGGGAAGCCGGCCTCGGCGTCGTCCTTCCAGCCCGGCAGTGTCGGCTGCCCCTGCCCGGCGTCCAACGCCGTCGACGGTGACTTCGGCAGCCGGTGGGCCAGCGACTGGGCCGATCCGCAGTGGATCCAGGTCGACCTGGGCGCGCGCACCGGCTTCAAGCACGTACAACTCGCCTGGGAGGCCGCGTACGCCAAGAGCTACACCGTCCAGACGTCCGACAACGGGCAGGACTGGAGCACCCTGAAGACCGTCACGGGGGGCAACGGGGGCATCGACGACATCGAGGTCACCGGCGCGGGCCGGTACGTACGGGTGAACGCGACCGAACGCGGCACCGCGTGGGGCTACTCGCTCTACGAGTTCGGGGTCTACAGCTGACCGGGCCCGCCCGGACCGATCCGGTCGGAACCGGCGGCTGATCGCTCCTGCCGCGCCGTGCTCTCCCCGCCGGCGGCGCGGTGGTCCCGCGGCGGGTCACGGAAGATCCGTGGCCCGCCGCGGGCTTTCGCGCGCCCGTCCGCGCCCGCCCGTGCTCGCCCGCGCCCGTTTCCCTCGATCACGCGCCCGTATGACGGGCGCGATTCGGCGGTACTTCCGCCGCGATTCGCGCGTGATTCGTACGTGGTCCGTACATGTTTCGGTGCCCGTTTCGCTGACCGTTTTGGGGGGTCGGACGGGACGCAGCTCACGTTTAGACGGCCGATTCACGGAAGCCCGCCCACCGCTTCGGGCGCCGTTCGGGCATCGATCAGCGTCAATCGGTCAACGAACCGGGCGCCGAAGGGGGTTACCCCCCGTACGACCAGCACGTACGCTGCTGAGCAAACGGGCATGAACGGGCACACTCAAAGCTGCGTAGAGCCTGGTCGAGCCGGGGTTCTTGCTTGTACAAACGACCCATGAGCCCGAACGGGTGCTGAGCCGCAGCAGAGCAGGGAAGTGTGTCGTGGACACGGACGAGCGCCGACGAGAGATCCTTGAGATAGCCCGACGTGACGGGTCGGTGGAAGTCACCTCGCTGGCCACGAAGTTGAGCGTCGCCAAGGAGACCGTCCGGCGTGACCTGCACGCCCTGGAGGAGCACGGCCTGGTACGGCGCACCCACGGCGGCGCCTACCCCGTCGAGAGCGCCGGCTACGAGACGACCCTCGCGGTGCGGACCACCCGCCTCGTACCGCAGAAGTCACGCATCGCGACAGCCGCCGCCGACCTCATCGGCGACGCCGAAACGGTCTTCATCGACGAGGGCTTCACCCCCCAGCTCGTCGCCGAGGCCCTGCCCAGGGACCGGCCGTTGACCGTCGTCACCGCGTCACTGGCGGTCGCCACCGGACTCGCCGACGCGGACAAGATCGCCGTCCTGCTGCTCGGCGGCCGGGTGCGCGGCGGCACCCTGGCGACCGTCGACCACTGGGCGACCCGGATGCTCTCCGACTTCGTCATCGACCTGGCGTACGTCGGCGCGAACGGCATCTCGCGCGAGTACGGGCTGACCACCCCTGACCCGGCCGTCAGCGAGGTGAAGGCCCAGGCCATGCGCAGCGCGCGCCGCAAGGTGTTCGCCGGAATCCACACCAAGTTCGGCGCCGTGAGCTTCTGCCGGTTCGCCGATGTCGGTGACTTCGAGACGATCGTCACCGACGTCGGACTCCCGTCGGCGGAGGCGCAGCGCTATTCGCTGCTCGGCCCCCAGGTCATCCGCGTCTGACCGGCCTCACGTCTTCCCGGACCCCCGCCGCAGCGGCCAGGGGGCGGGACCCGTACGGCCCCGAGACACCCCCGAGATCCTTTCCACCCCTCACAACCACCACCGGCAGTTACCGCAACCGAATGATCAGGAGATTCTCATGCCCCTCCAGCAGCGACGACGTGGAATAGGCGTACGTGTGGGCGCGGGAGCGGCCTTGACGGCACTCCTCGCCGGGTGCAGCGGCGCGGGAGGCACCGCCTCCGACGGCGGTGACACCATCAACGTACTGATGGTCAACAACCCGCAGATGGTCGAACTCCAGAAGCTGACCGCCGCGAACTTCACCAAGGACACCGGCATCAAGGTCAACTTCTCGGTGCTGCCGGAGAACGACGTACGCGACAAGATCAGCCAGGACTTCTCCAACCAGGCCGGCCAGTACGACGTCGCGACCATCAGCAACTTCGAGGTGCCCTTCTTCGCGAAGAACGGCTGGCTGCACACGCTCGACGAGTACGCGCAGAAGGACAAGGCGTTCGACCAGGGCGACATCCTCAAGCCGCTCCAGGAGTCGCTGACGGCCGAGGACGGCAAGCTCTACGGTCAGCCGTTCTACGGCGAGTCCTCCTTCCTGATGTACCGCAAGGACGTCTTCGCGAAGGAGAAGCTGGAGATGCCCGACAACCCCACCTGGCAGGAGGTCGCCGATCTCGCCGCGAAGACCGACGGCGCCGAGAAGGGCATGAAGGGGATCTGTCTGCGCGGTCTGCCGGGCTGGGGCGAGGTCATCGCCCCGCTCACGACCGTCGTCAACACCATGGGCGGCACCTGGTTCACCGAGGACTGGAAGGCGCAGCTGACCTCTCCCGAGTTCAAGAAGGCCACCAAGTTCTACGTCGACCTGGTGCGTGAGCACGGCGAGGCGGGTGCCCCGCAGGCCGGCTACGCCGAGTGCCTCAACAACATGACGCAGGGCAAGACGTCCATGTGGTACGACGCCACGGCGGGCGCCGGCTCGCTGGAGGCCAAGGACTCCCCGGTCAAGGGCAAGATCGGCTACGTGCCGGCGCCCGTCGACAAAACGGACAGCTCCGGCTGGCTCTACACCTGGGCCTGGGGCATGCAGAAGGCGTCCAAGAACACCGAGAGCGCCTGGAAGTTCATCTCCTGGGCGTCCAGCAAGGAGTACGAGGAGCTCGTCGGCAAGGAGATCGGCTGGGCCAACGTCCCGGCGGGCAAGCGCGCTTCGACCTACATGAACGCCGAGTACCGCAAGGAGGCCGCCGCGTTCGCCGACGTCACGTCGGAGGCGATCTCCAGTGCCAACCCGCGTGACCCCGGCACCCAGCCCCGTCCGACCGTCGGCATCCAGTTCGTCGGCATCCCCGAGTTCACCGACCTCGGCACGAAGGTCTCCCAGGAGATCAGCGAGGCCATCGCCGGCCGCCAGTCGGTCGACGAGGCCCTCGAAGCCTCGCAGAAGCTGGCCGAGAAGGTAGCCGAGGAGTACCGGTGAGCACTTCTGTCAGCGACGCGCCGGCGGCCCCGCCGGACTCGTCCCCACCGGCAAAGTCCCGCCCCCCGGCGGGACCCCGGTCCGGCCGGGCCCGCGCCTGGGCCACCCGGGCCCCCCTGCTGCCGGCTCTTATCTTCCTGATCGCCGTCACCCAACTCCCGTTCGTGGCAACGCTGTTCATCTCGTTGTTCGACTGGAACTCGCTCAACCCGGATGCCCGGAGCTTCTCCGGACTCGCCAACTACGGCTCCGTGTTCACCGACGCGGACCTGCGTGAGTCGGTCATCACGACGATGCTGCTCACCGCGACCGTGGTGATCGCCAGCGTCGTGTTCGGACTGCTGCTCGCGCTGCTGCTCGACCGCAAGTTCATGGGCCGCGGCCTGGTCCGTACGCTGCTCATCACACCGTTCCTGCTGGTGCCCGTCTCGGCCGCGCTGCTGTGGAAGCACGTGCTCTACAACCCCGAGTACGGCTTGCTGAACGGTGGTTGGGCCTGGTTCACCGGACTGTTCGGCGTGGAGAACGCGTCGCAGCCCGACTGGATCTCGGACATGCCGCTGCTCGCCGTCGAGGCGTCACTCGTCTGGCAGTGGACGCCGTTCATGATGCTCATCCTGCTGGCCGGGCTCCAGAGCAGGCCCATCGACATGATGGAGGCAGCGCGCCTGGACGGCGCGAACGCCTGGCAGATGTTCGCCTTCCTGACCCTGCCGCATCTGCGCCGCTACCTCGAACTCGGTGTCCTGCTCGGCTCGATCTACATCGTGCAGAACTTCGACGCCGTGTTCACCATCACGGCGGGCGGACTCGGCACCGCCAACCTCCCGTACACCATCTACCAGACCTTCTACCAGGCTCACGAGTACGGACTGGCCTCCGCGGCAGGCGTGGTCGTCGTGATCGGCACCATCGTGATCGCGACCTTCGCCCTGCGCGTCGTCTCGTCCCTCTTCAGTGAGGAGGCGAAGCGCGCATGAGCACACTCTCCGCACCGAAGACCGACGGCGCCCCCGCCAAGGCGGCCAAGCCCGTACAGCACCAGGACAAGTACGGCCCCGAGGCCCGGCGCGCCAAGCGGCGGTCCACCGCGCTCGGTCTGCTGGCCTGGGTGGTCGGGATCGTCTTCTGCTTCCCCGCGCTGTGGATGTTCCTCACCTCCCTGCACTCGGAGTCGGACGCGGCGACCAACCCGCCGTCCCTCACCGCGCCGCTCACCTTCGACAACTACAGCTCGTTCTTCGGCACCGACGGCGGGGCGAGCCCCTGGCCGCCGCTCATCAACTCGGTGACGGCGTCCCTGTTCTCGACCCTGTTCGTCCTCGTGCTGGCGCTGCCGGCGGCGTACGCGCTGTCCATCAAGCCCGTCCGTAAATGGACGGACGTGATGTTCTTCTTCCTCTCCACGAAGATGCTGCCGGTCGTCGCCGGACTGCTGCCGGTGTATCTCTTCGCCAAGAACGTGGGGATGCTCGACAACATCTGGCTGCTCGTCATCCTCTACACCTCGATGAATCTGCCGATCGCGGTCTGGATGATGCAGTCCTTCCTCGCGGACGTGCCGGTCTCCATCATCGAGGCCGCGCAGGTGGACGGCGCCCGCCTGCCCACCGTCCTGATCCGGGTGGTGGCGCCCGTCGCCGCGCCCGGCATCGCGGCCACGGCGCTGATCTGCTTCATCTTCAGCTGGAACGAGCTGCTCTTCGCCCGGGTTCTCACCGGCGTGACAGCGCAGACAGCGCCCGTCTTCCTGACCGGATTCGTCACCAGCCAGGGCCTCTTCCTCGCCCAGCTGTGCGCCGCTTCCGTCGTCGTGTCACTGCCGGTGCTCGCCGCCGGCTTCGCCGCCCAGGACAAGCTCGTCCAGGGCCTTTCTCTTGGAGCCGTCAAATGAGGGCAGCGATCGTCGAAGCCCCCGGCAAGGTGACCGTCACCACGGTCCCCGACCCGACCCCGGGCCCGCGCGACGTCGTCGTGTCCGTCGCTTCCTGCGGCATCTGTGGCACCGATCTGCACATCCTCCAGGGCGAGTTCGCGCCGACCCTGCCGATCCTGCCCGGCCACGAGTTCGCCGGCGAGGTCGTGGGTATCGGTTCCGAGGTCACGGAGCTGGTGGTGGGCGACAAGGTCGCCGTCGACCCGTCCCTGCACTGTCACGAGTGCCGCTACTGCCGGGCCGGTCGCGGCAACCTCTGCGACCGGTGGAACGCGATCGGGGTCACCGTCCCCGGTGGCGCCGCCGAGTTCGCCGTGGCGCCCGTGGCCAACTGCGTCAAGCTGCCCGACCATGTGGACGTACGGGACGCGGCGCTCATCGAGCCGCTGTCCTGTGCCGTACGCGGCTACGACGTGCTGAGCAGCACGCTCGGCGCCGAGGTGCTGATCTACGGCTCGGGCACGATGGGCCTGATGATGCTGGAGCTGGCCAAGCGCACCGGCGCCGCGGGCGTCGACGTGCTGGACATCAACCCCGAGCGCCTGGCCACCGCGTCCAAGCTCGGCTGTTCCCGGGCGGGCGCCTCGGCCGAGGAGTTCGAGCGGCCCGGCGGCTGGGACGTCGTCATCGACGCGACCGGCAACGCCGGCGCCATCCAGGACGGCCTCGGCCGGGTGGCCAAGGGTGGAACGTTTCTTCAGTTCGGGGTCTCCGACTACGCGACGACCGCGGTCATCGAGCCGTACAAGATCTACAACCAGGAGATCACCATCACCGGCTCGATGGCTGTGCTGCACAGCTACGAGCGGGCCGCCGCGCTGTTCGCCACCGGGGTCCTGGACCCCGCGGTGTTCATCAGCGACCGGCTGCCGCTGGAGCAGTACCCGCAGGCCATCGAGCGGTTCAAGGCGGGACAGGGCCGCAAGATCGTGGTGGAGCCGTGACCGACGCTCCCGGCGCGGCACCGGACCCCGTACCGGGGCCCGGCGCCGTCCTGGTGCTGGGTGAGGCGCTGATCGACCTGGTGCCCACGGCCGACGACGCGGAGGCGCACCTGGCCCAGCCCGGCGGCGCCCCCGCGAACGTGGCCACCGGACTGGCCCGGCTGGCCACGCCGAGCTGGTTCGCCGGCGCCCTCGGGAACGACGGGTTCGCCCGGTCGATCGAGCGGCGGCTGGTCTCGGCGGGGGTCGAACTCGGCCTCTGCGCCCGGCCGGACCTCCCCACGGCGCTGGCCGTCGCCGACCCGGGCCCCGAGGGCACCGGCTACCACTTCCACCTCCAGTCCACGGCCACCTTCCAACTGCCCGGACGCACGGACGTCGAGCGCTTCGCCGCCGTGTACGTGGGCGGCCTCGCCGCCGTCGTCGAGCCCGCGGCCTCGGCCGTGGCGGCGACGGCGCGGGCGGCGGCGGCCGGGAGTCCGCTGCTGGTGGTGGACCCGAACGTGCGCGAGGACCGCACGCTCGACGCGGAGAGCGGGCGGCGTCAGCTGCGCGAACTGTGCGAGCTGGGACAGGTCGTCAAGGCCAGTGACGAGGACCTGGCGCGGCTGTGGCCGGACTCGACACCGGACGAGACCTGCCGCAGGCTCGCCGCCGGTGGCCGGCTGGTCGTGCTGACCAGGGGATCGCGGGGGAGTACGGCCTATTCGCGGGGCTCCGCCGAGCCGGTGTCCGTACCCGCCGAGCCGGTCGAGGTGGTCAACACCATCGGCGCGGGTGACGCCTTCATGGCGGCCGTGATCACCTGGCTGGTCTCGCGCGGTGCCCACACCGGCCACGTACCGGAGTTCACCCCCGAGCTGCTCCGGGACATGCTGGGCTTCGCCTCACGGGTGGCGGCCTCCGTGGTCGCCCAGGCGGGCACCGAGCCGTCACTTCCGGCACCGGTCTGACGCTCCGTCGGATCGGCGCGGCGAAACCTGTCCCCGGCAGCGGTATCGACCGCTGCCGGGGACAAGTGCGTCCGCCTCAGGCGGCTTTGCGGTCCCGGTCCGCCAACTGCCGGATGATCTCGGCGTACCGGTGCCCGCTCGACTTGATCGTCCGCCGCTGCGACGCGTAGTCGACATGGACGAGGCCGAATCGCTTGTCGTAGCCGTAGGCCCATTCGAAGTTGTCCAGCAGCGACCACGCGAAGTACCCGGCGAGCGGCACCCCCTTGCGTACGGCCCGCGCGCAGGCCTCCAGGTGCTCCTCCAGATAGCGGGTGCGCTCCGGGTCGTCGACCGTGCCGTCGTCCCGCAGGACGTCCGGGTAGGCCGACCCGTTCTCGGTGACGTAGAGGCGCTGCGCGCCGTACTCCCCGGTGAGCCGCAGCAGCAGCTCCTCCAGGCCGTCCGCGTGCACCTCCCAGTCCATCGCGGTGTGGCGTACGCCGGGCAGATAGACCTGCTTGGCGTACGGCGCGGGCCCGGCCGGGTCGTCGGCGACGACCTGGCGGAAGTAGTAGTTCAGCCCCAGCCAGTCCAGCGGCGCGGCGATGGTCTCCAGATCACCGGGGCGCTCCGGCAGCTCCACCCCGTACAGGTCGAGCATGTCCTGCGGGTAGCCGCGGCCGTGGATCGGGTCGAGCCACCAGCGGTTGATGTGGCCGTCGGCCCGTACGGCCGCCGCCCGGTCCGCCTCGCGGTCGGTGGCCGCCTCGATCGGGCTGAGGTTGTTGACGATGCCGATCCGGGCGTCGGAGGAGGCCGCGCGGATGGCCTGGACGGCGAGTCCGTGACCGAGGTGCAGATGGTACGAGGCGTGCACGGCGGCCTTGAGGTCGGTGAGCCCCGGCGCCATCCGGCCTTCCAGATGGCCGATCCACGCCGAGCACAGCGGCTCGTTGAGGGTCGCCCAGTCCTTCACGCGGTCGCCCAGGCGCTCGGCGACGACGGAGGCGTAGGCGGCGAAGTGCTCGGCCGTCTCGCGGGCCGGCCAGCCGCCGCGGTCCTGGAGCGTCTGCGGGAGGTCCCAGTGGTAGAGCGTGGCGAAGGGGGTGATGCCCGCCTCCAGCAGGCTGTCCACCAGCCGGTCGTAGAAGCCGATCCCGGCCTCGTTGACCGGTCCGTCGCCGCCGGGCACCACGCGCGGCCAGGCCAGCGAGAAGCGGTACGAGCCGGCCCCGAGGCGCTTCATCAGGGCGATGTCCTCGGGCACCCGGTGGTAGTGGTCGCAGGCGATGTCCCCGGTGTCACCGTTGTCGACGGCGCCGGGGGTGTGGGAGAAGGTGTCCCAGATCGAGGGTGAGCGGCCGTCTTCCGCGACGGCGCCCTCGATCTGGTAGGCGGCGGTGGCGACGCCCCAGACGAAATCGTGGGGGAGGGCGTTGAGGTCGTTCACTGACTGCCTTTCCGGAGAGGGCACTTGGGGAACGGGCTGACGATGTATCACCTGACGATGCGTCACTTGACCGCTCCCGCCGTCAGACCGGCCACCAGGTAGCGCTGGAGGAGCAGGAATCCGGCGACGACGGGGACGCTGACGACGAGCGAGGCGGCCATGATCTGGTTCCAGTACACGTCGTTCTGGGTGGCGTAGCCCTGGAGACCGACGGCGAGCGTGCGGGTCTCGTCGTTCGTCATCACGGACGCGAAGAGCACTTCTCCCCAGGCTGTCATGAACGCGTAGACGGAGACGGCCACGATGCCCGGGATCGCGGCCGGCACGACCACCCGGAACAGGGCGCCGAACGGGCCGCAGCCGTCGACCATCGCCGCCTCGTCCAGATCCCTCGGGATGGAGTCGAAGTACCCGATCAGCATCCAGATGGAGAAGGGCAGCGAGAAGGTCAGATAGGTGAGGATGAGCCCGCCCCTGGACCCGTACAGGGCGACGCCCGTGCTGTTGCCGATGTTGACGAAGATCAGGAACAGCGGGAGCAGGAAGAGGATGCCCGGGAACATCTGCGTGGAGAGCACCGTGACGGTGAAGACGCGCTTGCCCTTGAACCGGTAGCGGCTCACGGCGTACGCGGAGAACACCGCGATCGTCACCGACAGCACGGTCGCCGCGCCCGCCACCATCAGCGAGTTCATGAAGTAGTGCGCGAGCGGGACGGTGTCCCAGATGTCGAAGTACGGGCGGATCGTGATCTCGGACGGGATCCACTGGAACTTGCCCGTCACATCCTCCAGCGGCTTCAGCGAGCTGCTGACCATCACATAGACGGGCAGCAGGGCGAAAGCGGTGAGGAACGCCAGGATGATCCGGCGGGTCCAGAGGAAGGACGGGGGAATTCTTACCACGCCGGCCTGGGGTTTACGCGTCACCGGAGCCCTTCCTTCCGCGCGAGGTGGCCACCAGATAGACCGCCGTCACCAGCAGCAGGAAGAGCAGCAGCAGGACGGACATCGCGGAGCCCGTACCGAAGTTCCAGGTGACGAACGACGACTGGTAGATATGGATCGAGATGAGGTCGGCCGCCTCGGGCGCCGAGTCGCCGAACAGGACGTACGGCGTGTTGAAGTCGTTGAACGTCCACAGGAACAGCACCAGCACCAGCACCTGGTTGACCGGCCGCAGCGACGGCAGGGTGATCTTGCGGATCTGCTGCCAGATGCCCGCGCCGTCGATGGACGCCGCCTCGTACAGCTCGCGCGGGATGTTCTGGAGCCCCGCCATCAGCATGAGGAAGGCGAACGGCCAGGACTTCCAGACGGCCACCACGACGAGCGCGATGAAGCTGTTGTCGCCGATCAGCCAGAAGGACGGCTCGTCGGTGAGGCCGAGCTGGTCGTGCAGGACGTGGTTGATCATGCCGTTGTCCCGCTGGAACATGAACGCCCAGGTGATGACGGCGGCGTACACCGGCAGGGCGTACGGCGTGAGGAAGATGGCCCGCAGCAGACCCCGGCCGCGGAAGTTCTCCTGGAGCATGATCGCCGCGGCCATGCCGAACAGCCAGGACAGGCCGACCGTGATGACCGTGAAGACACAGGTGACGTAGAACGAGTGGAGCAGCGCCTCGCCGAGCGGGGCGTCGAAGTCGACGGCGATCTTGTAGTTGTCGAGCGCCCGCCACGGCGCCTTGTCCCAGTTGTTGATGTAGAACTGCGTCAGTTCGCGGAAGCTCATGACGATCCCGATCACCATCGGGACGATGTGCACGAGCAGTTCGAGCAGGACGGCCGGGAGCAGCAGCAGGTAGGGCAGCCCGCCGTGGCGGATCCGGTCGGGGATACGCGGCAGACGTCGCCGCCGCGCACCCCCGTCGCCCTGGTCCGCACCGCTGCCCGACGTGGCGACGGGGGGAGTCACGGTGGACGTCATGGGCGGTGCCTCACTGCTGCATCTGCTGTTGGGCCTTGTCCAGCCGCTTCTTGACGGATTCGGTCGTCACGGGGGTCCCTGAGGCGGCGTCCGCCCACAGGTCCTTCACGGCGGTGCCGACGGCGGTCTCGAACTGCGACTCCTCGGGCACCTGGGGGAGCGGCGCGGCGCTGCCCGCGAGCGTGTCCCGCAGAACCTTCAGGTCCGGCGCGGCGAACGCCGGGTCGGCCTGGGCCGCGGCGACGGGCGGGATGGAGCCGTAGGTCTTGTTGAGGAGCTTCTGCTCGGCGTCGCTCGTCATGAACTTGACGAACTTCTTGGCGCCGTCGACGTTCTTGGTGTTCTTGAAGACGGCGATGTTGATGCCGGCGACCATGGAGTTCACCTGCTTGTCGGCGCCGGGCGCGCCGGACGGCACGGGCACCGGCGCCGCGCCCCAGTCCTCGGGCTTCATGCCCTGGGAGGCGAACGTCGAGGCGGCGGCCTGCCACAGCACCATCGCCGTCTTGCCCTTGGCGAAGTCGGTCAGCGACTGGTTCTGGGCGTACTCCGCGTTGCCCGGCGCGATGATCTTGTCCTTGGCCATGAAGTCGACGTACTGCTTCACCGCGGCCACCGCGCCGTCGGTGGTGAACGTCGGCTTGCCCGACGCGTCGAAGAAGTCCGCGCCGTGCTGTTGGCCGAGCGCGAAGACCTGGTGGATGTTGTTCGACAGGTTGCCACCCTCGGCGCCCAGCGCCCACTTGCCGTCCTTGGACAGCTTCTTGCCGTCGGCGACCAACTCGTCCCAGGTGGCGGGCGGTCCGTCGATCCCGGCGTCCGCGAACATCTGCTTGTTGTAATAGAGCGCGTACGCGAGCGAGTACAGCGGTACGGCCGCCGGAGGCTGCCCCTCCGCGCCGGCCGAGGCGACCGCCGAGCCGACGAAGCGGTCCCGGCCGCCTATCGCCTCGAAGTTCTTGTCGTCCCACGGCAGCAGCGCGCCGGTCGCCTGGAGCGAGGCCGACCAGGTGTTGCCGATGTTCAGTACGTCGGGGCCCTGCCCGGAGGTGGTGGCGGCCAGGATCCGGGTGAGCAGGTCGGACCACGGCACCACTTCGAGCTTGACCTTGATCCCGGTCTCCTTCTCGAACTTCTTCAGCTCGGGAGTGAGGATCTTCTTGTCGGCCTCGATGTTGGGGCCCTGGTTGGACGCCCAGTAGGTGAGCGTCTTCGGTGAGTCGTTGCTGCCGCCCTCGTCGCCGGACGTACCGCCGCCGCATCCGGTGACGGTGGCGGCGAGGGCGGTGGCGAGGGTGACGATTGCTGCGGCTCTGACGGTGTGCATGGACGGCCCCTTTCCGGGGTGGCCGCGTTCGAGAGTCGAACGCGGCCTCACGGCTTAATTTATGTCGTGATTTAAGAGGTGAGGGAAGGTCGCGTCAAGGTCTGGGACCGGGGTATGTTCCCTGCTGGGAAGGAGCACCATGGCCGAACGGGACAGAAGAACAGTGCGTGACCTGCGCAGGGGCAACCGGGCGAGGGTGTTGCAACGGTTGTATTTCGACGGTCCCCTGAGCCGTCAGGAGCTCGGTCCCGCCACCGGACTGAGTTCAGGTTCCATCAGCAACGTCGTCACCGAACTCGCCGCCGAACGCCTCCTGGAGGAGGCCGGAGTGGTCGACTCCGACGGCGGCCGGCCCCGCACGCTGCTGCGCGTCGCCCCCGGCGGCGCGCTCCTCATCGGCATCGACATCGGGGAGACCCGCGTCCGCGTCGAACTCTTCGACCTGTCCCTGACCGAACTCGCCCGCACCGAAAGGCTGCTGGCCCAGCACGGCCACGACGTCGAACGCATCGTCGCGCACGTGCGCACCGGCGTCGCCCACGTCCTGCGGGACGCCGGGGCCGACCCGCGCGAACTCCTCGGCATCGGCGTCGGCGTTCCCGGCATCATCGAGCGCGGCGGCCCGGACGGCGCGGTCGTGCACGGGCAGACCATGGGCTGGGCCGCCGTGCCCTTCGAGAAACTGCTGCGCGCCGCCGTCGACGTACCCGCCCAGGTCCCGATCTTCATCGACAACGGCGCCAAGACGCTGGGCCAGGCCGAGATGTGGTTCGGCGGCGGCCGGGGCGCCGGAACCGCGGCGATCGCGCTCATCGGCTCCGGGGTCGGTGCCAGCGTGATTCACGGTGGCGAAGGCGGCACGCTCGACGAGAACCACCGAAGCAGCGCCCTCGAATGGGGCCACACCACCGTGCAGATGCGCGGTCGCCGCTGCCGCTGCGGCTCCATCGGCTGTCTGGAGGCGTACGCGGGCGCCGAGGCGATGCGCGAACGCTGGCAGGAGGCGGGAGGGCCGCTGCCCGCCGACGCGGACGACGAGACCGCCCTCGCGGCCCTGCTGGCCGCCGCCTTCCCGCCGCCCGGCGGACCCGCGCCCGACCCGGTCGCCGTGGCACTGCTCGACGAGACGGCGGAATGCCTCGGCGCGGCCGTCGCCGACCTGATCAACCTGTTCCTGCCCGAACGGGTACTGCTCGGCGGCTGGGCCGGCCTCCAGATCGGCCCGCACCTGCTGCCGGACATCCGCCGCTACGCCCGCGAGTACGCGCTGAAGCACACCGCGGCGCGGGCGACCGTCGAGATGGGACGCCTGGGCCCCGACGCGGTCACGGTCGGCGCGGCGACGCTGCCGCTGTCCGACTTCCTGGCCCGCGGCGGCGCCCGCCCCATGCCACCGGCGGCCCCGACGAGCGCCCAGGGCCAAGGCCCCCCACCGCGCTGGGCGCCCAGCGCGACATAGCCGGCCCCGTTCGGCCCGTGGGGCGTTCGAGGACCGGCCCGTGTGGTGCCCGCCGGGTGGGCGACATCGGCCCGTCCGGCCATCGAGGACGGACCCGGCCGGTCCGTCAGGCCGAGGCGCGAAGGACCAGCGTGGGTTCGAAGATGACCGACGTCACCGGGCGTTCGGGCCGGGACAGCCGGTCCAGCAGCAGCCGCGCCATCTCCGCCGCCATGTCCTCCACGGGCTGCCGCACCGTCGTCAGCGGCGGGCGGCAGGCGGCTGCCGCGCGGCTGTCGTCGAAGCCGATCACCGCGACGTCGTCCGGCACCCGCCGCCCGCGCTCGCGCAGCACCTGGCAGGCGCCCACGGCCATCAGGTCGTTCGCCGCGAACACCCCGTCCAGGTCGGGGTGTTCGGCGAGCAGCCGCTCCATGGCCGTCGCGCCGCTCTCCTCGGTGAACTCGCCCCCGGCGACGGGGATGTACGGATGGCCGCGCCGGGCCATCGTGTCCCGGAAGCCGGCCAGTCTGTCCTGTCCCGCCGGTACGTCGAGCGGCCCCGCGATCGTGGCGATCCGGCGGCAGCCGCGGGCGAGCAGACGCTCGGCGGCCAGCCGGGCGCCGTCCTGGTGGGCGAGGTCGACGTAGCTGATCCGTACCGGACGGGCGGGGCGCGCGTACAGCACGGCGGGGAGACCGGCGTCCGTGATCAGCGCGGGCAGCGGGTCCTCGGCGTGCGTCGAGACGACCAGGGCCCCGTCGGCACTGCCCTGACGGAGGTACGACACCACCTCGTCCCGCGCGCGCGAGGTCTCGGCGAACATCAGCACCGGGTGAATCCCGCGCGGGCGCAGGAAGTTGACGACACCCGTCACCACCCGGCCGAAGAACGGGTCGGCGAAGACCTCGGTCATGAAGGACCCCACGCCGCCGTCGAATCCGGCGCCCGGCCGGCCGGCGTCGCGGCTCCCGCCCGCCGGGTCGGCGGCGGACGCGGCGGATCCCGCCGTCGCGGCGACCGGCGGCGGATCGTCCCCGGCGCCCGACACCACCAGGGCGATCGAGTCGGCCTTGCGGGTGACCAGTGAGCGGGCGGCGCGGTTCGGCGTGTACCCGGTGACGGCCACCGCGTCCCGTACGGCCGCCTGGATCACCGGGTCGACATTGCGCACGCCGTTGATGACACGGGAGACGGTGGCGCGCGAGACCCCGGCCGCCTTGGCGACGTCCTCCAGCGTGGGCGCGCCGACCGCTCGTGAATCCTCCGTCATGAGCGCATTTATAGCATCAGCGGAGAGCGCTCTCCATCCACGGACCGCCGGTGAGCGGCCCCGTCGCCGTCACGGTGAGTGCCGTGCGCAGCGGCAGCTCTCCCGCCGAGGAACCCGCCAGGAGCGTGAACTCGCCCGGCTCCGTCTCCCAGCGTCGACGCTCCGTCGACCAGTGCGACAGCGCCCGTGCCGCGAGCCGTACCGTCGCCACGGCCTCCTCGCCGGGTCCGGCCTCCACCGCCGCGTAACCCGCGAGTGCCCGCACCGGCCGGTCGACCGCCGTGTCCGTCCGGGCGACGTAGACCTGGACGACCTCACGGCCCCGGCGCGGGCCGGAGTTGCGCAGCCGTACGCGTACCTCGACGCCCGCGTCGGGCCCGCCCGCCACGGTGGCGGGTGCCTCCAGCCCCTCGTACGTCCACGAGGTGTAGCCGAGCCCGTGTCCGAACCAGTACGCGGGCCGCGCACCCGCGCGCAGCCACGCGCGGTGGCCGATGTGGACGCCCTCCTCATAAGGAAGACGGCCGTCGCGCGGGCGCGTGTCGAGCACGGGGACGTCCTCCTGGGCCAGCGCCCAGGTCGTCGGCAGCCGCCCGCCGGGCTCGGCGCGGCCGAACAGCACGTCGGCCAGGCCGTGTCCGGCCTCCTGGCCGGGGAACCAGGCGAGCAGCAGCGCGGGTACGTCGAGATGCCAGGGCAGCGCGACCGGGCCGCCCGAGTTCACCAGCACCACCGTGCGCGGGTTGGCGCGGGCCACCGCCCGTACGAGCGCGTCCTGCCCGTCGGGCAGCGCCAGCGACTCGCGGTCGCGGCCCTCGGACTCGCTCTCCTCCGTTGTGCCCACCACGACGACGGCGACATCGGCGGCCCGCGCGGCGGCCACGGCGGCGGCGAGGGCCGTCGGCGCGTCCCCGGGCGGAGGGGCGGCGGCCAGCAGCGTCGCGATACCCGTTCCGGGGGCCAGCCGCCGCCGCGCGACCACCTCCGACTCCACGCCCTCGGTCAACTCGGCCTCCACGCACCGGTAGGGCGGCGAGACATGTACGCGGGTCGGGTCGTCGCTGTCGAGCGGGAACTCCCCGGACAGCAGCGTCCGGCCGTCCACGGACAGGGAGATGAGCCCCCAGCCGCCCACCCCCAGCGTCCAACTGCCGCTCTCCGTGGGCCGGAAGAGAGCGCGGATCTCCACGGTGACGGCGCCCGCGACGCGGGCCGGTTCCACGATGCGGCCCGACAACCGGTGTTCGGCGTGCAGTTCGGCGCCTTCGGCGTCCAGCAGCCGTACGAGAACGCCCGGTTCGCCGTCGCGCGGATCACGCGTCCAGGCCGGGTCGAGCGGGCGCGGCCGGGTGTGGGGAGGCAGGCCGGACGTGTACGTGACCCCGGCCGGCCCGCCCGGGCTTCCCGCGGCCTCGCCCAGCGCCGCCTCGATCCCCTCCAGCGGTGTCACCACGGACGAGGGGAACACCTCGGCGCTGCCGCCCCCCTGGATCCGGACGGCCGCGGCGTGCGGGCCGATGACGGCGACGCGGCCCAGCCGCGCCGCGTCCAGCGGCAGTACGTCCCCCTCGTTGCGCAGCAGGACCGTACCGGCGGCGACGGCCCGCCGCAGCAGCGTCCGACGGCCGGTGGGCGGGGTCGGCGGCCGCCGGTCCGGGGGCGGTTCGCCCAGCGCGCCCACCCGCCGGGCGAGCCGCAGCAGGCGCCGTACCTTGTCGTCGATCCGCGCCTCGTCGACCAGCCCCGCCGTCACGGCGTCCAGCAGCCCGGCCGCCCAGGGGCTCTCCGGGCCCGGCATGGCGAGGTCCTGGCCCGAGCGCGCGGTGCCGAGCAGCGAACGGACGGCCCCCCAGTCGGAGACGACCAGCCCGTCGAAGCCCCAGCCGCCGTGGAGCGGCCCGCTCTCCCGCGGCGCCCGGTCTCCCCGCCGCGCCGGGTCTTCCTCCCACGCCCGGTCTCCCTTCAGCGGCCACCGGAGGAGCGGACTCGCCGACATCGTCACGCCGTTGACCTTGTTGTACGCGGACATCACCGCCCAGACACCGGCGTCCACCGCCGCCTCGAACGGCGCCAGATACAGCTCGCGCAACGTCCGTTCGGCCACGCCCACATCGACGTGCAGCCGGTCGGTCTCCGCGTCGTTGGCCACGAAGTGCTTGGCCGTGGCCGCCACCCCGCCCTCCTGCACACCCGTGACGAAGGCGACGCCCGTGCGCGCGGTCAGCAGCGGATCCTCGGAGAAGCACTCGAAGTGCCGCCCGCCCAGCGGCGACCGGTGCAGATTCAGGGTGGGCGCGAGCAGCACCTGGACGCCCTTGCGGCGCGCCTCGGCGGCGAGCAGCCCGCCCAGCTCGCGGACCAACTCCTCGTCCCAGGAGGCCGCGAGAGCGGTCGGCGACGGCAGGACGAGAGAGGTCCGCCGCTCGTCCCAGGCCTCACCGCGCACCCCGGCCGGTCCGTCGGACATCGTGAGAGCACGCAGCCCGACGGCCGGTTCCTCGTACGTACGCCAGTTGCTGGCGCCCGTCAGCAGACGGACCTTCTGCCCGATGTCGAGCTTCTCCAGCAGTCGTTCGGTCTCGTCCTCGGCCATACTGCCCCCTTCAATCCTGTTGGAGAGCGCTCTCCCGTCGACTCGCCCCAGACTCGCCGGACGGTGCGGGACCTGTCAATGCCGGCCTGTGGGCTGCGGCGACGCACAGCGGGCGCACGCGTGTCGCGCGGGCTCCGGAAGTGAGCCCTTGTCATTGCACATGCGACTGCCCTAAGTTGACCGATTGCGACGTGTCCCAGACGTCCTTACCTGCCAGTGGGGGAGCCGAGATCATGGCCGCAACCGGTCGCCACCGCAGATACCAGCCGAGCCGCATCAACCGCGCGTCGCTCACCGTCACGGCGGGCGGCGCGGGCATCGCTCTGCCACTCATCGGGGCGGGCACGGTCAGTGCCGCCCCCGTGAACACGTGGGAGAAGGTCGCCGCCTGCGAGTCCACGAACAACTGGCAGATCAACACCGGCAACGGCTACTTCGGCGGGCTGCAGTTCAGCCAGTCCACCTGGGAGGCGTTCGGCGGCGGCCAGTACGCGGCGCGCGCCGACCTCGCCACCAAGGACCAGCAGATCGCCATCGCCGAGAAGGTCCTCAAGGGACAGGGGCCCCAGGCGTGGCCGCACTGCTCGGTCAAGGCCGGCCTCACGCGCGGCGGCGACGCCCCCGACGTGTCACCGGCCAAGGCGCGCGACACCAAGGACACCCGTGACTCCGCGTCCGCGCGCAAGGCGGGCGACACGGCGCAGGGCGCCCCCCGGAGCGATCCGAAGAAGGCCGCCTCGCCCACGTCCGTGCCGACCGAGCGCGAGGGCTACACCGTGGCGGGAGGCGACTCGCTCTCCGGCATCGCCGCCTCCCAGGAGATGCGGGGTGGCTGGCAGCGGCTGTACGAGGAGAACCGCCGGGTCATCGGCAGCGACCCCGATCTGATCTTCCCCGGGCAGAAGCTCGTCCTGCATGTCTCCGCCCCGGCGAAGGACAAGCCGGCCGCCGAGGCGCCCGCCCCTCCCAAGAAGGAGGAGGCGAAGAAGCCCGCCGCGAAGGCGCAGCCCTCCAAGCAGGCCGAGAAGCCCAGGGCGAAGCCGCAGGCGGAGAAGCCGAAGGAACAGCCCAAGCAGCAGGTCTCGAAGCCCCAGGCGGAGAAGCCGAAGCAGTCGTCCGGCTTCAGCGCCCCGGTCAGCGCGGGCACCGGCACCCCGTACCGCAAGGCCGGATCCTGGGCCAGCGGCTACCACACCGGCGTCGACTTCCCCGTCCCCACCGGCACGTCGGTGAAGGCCGTGGCGGGCGGCACGGTCGTGTCTGCGGGCTGGGAGGGCAGTTACGGCTACCAGGTCGTCATCCGGCACGGCGACGGCAAGTACAGCCAGTACGCGCACCTGTCCGCACTCACTGTGCGTGACGGTCAGAAGGTGAACGCGGGCCAGCGCATCGCCCGGTCAGGATCGACCGGAAACAGCACGGGACCGCACCTCCACTTCGAGATGCGAACGGGCCCCGGCTACGGCTCCGACATCGACCCCGTCTCCTACCTCAGGGCGGGCGGAGTCCGCATCTGACCGGACGGTCCGCCGCAGGATGTGGCGCCTGTGCTCCGGCCGGTGAGACCCCTTGCACGTGGTCAGGTGCCAGGCCGGGCGGGCGGAGGAGGCGTGGTGGTGCGCGGCCGTGGAGCCCGCCGGCCCGTGGCCGGGGCCGGGGATCGTCGCGCGCTCGACGGGCTCCTTGACGGCACCGGCCGTCTGCGCGGCCAGGCGCTCCGTCGTCAGGAGGACCAGTCCGCCCGCCGTCACCACACCGAAGCCGAGGGCGAGCAGCCCGCCCGTCAGGCCGTACCGGAATCCCTCACCGAAGAGGGTGAGGCCGACCGCGGCGGCGACCACCGGATTCACGACCGTGACCGTGGCCAGCGGAGCGGCGAGCCCCGCGCCTCGGTAGGAGGCCTGCGAGAGCAGCAGACCGGACGCGGCCAGGATCGCGATGACCAGCAGGCTCGGCACCTGACCGGCGAACGTGCCGTCGGCCCAGTCGACGGCGACGGTCTTGGTGAACACCGAGGCGATACCGAAGGCGACACCGGCCGACGCGGCCAGCAGCACACTGCGCACGGCCGGACGGTGCACGGCCTGCGCGATCAGGAACAGCAGCGCCACCACGCCGACAGCGGCGCCGGCCACCACCATGCGTTCGCCCGAGCCCAGCGAGCGGGAACCGGCCGAGCCGGTCAGCGCGAGCAGTCCGGCCAGTCCGAGCGTCGCCAGGAGCGCGCCGCGCCAGGCGGCGGCACCCGCCCTGCGGTGGACGAAGACGGCCGCCATCGGCAGCGCGAAGACGATCGTCAGTGCGCCGAGAGGCTGTACGAGGCTCAGCGGGCCGTACGCCAGCGCGACGACGTGCAACAGCGCGCCGACCCCGTTCAACGCCACAGCGGCCCACCACACGCCGTGGTGCAGGGGCGCGTAGGGCCGGGTGGGCGTATCTGCCGCGACGCGCTCCTGAAGGATCGCCCCGGCCGCGTAGGCGACCGCGGAGACCAGTGACAGCAGCACGGACAGCGCGAGTGCACTCATATATCCACGATCTCTCGCCAGGTGCGATTAGTCGTCGTCCTGAAGACGGCATTACGACGTACTGCTGTAGTAGTACATCCGGCGAGCCCGAGTCATTCCCCTGGCGGTATCCCCCGCCTCCGGGTGGAGGCGGGGGTCTGCACCCGGAGGCGGTCCGGGCACGTACCGCCACCGTCGGACGTTACGGACAGTGACGTTCGTCGCCGATCGAAGAGGGAGGGCGGATGGATCTCGCGGAGGTCGGATCCGTGGGCGGGTTCTTCGCACTGCGGACGCGGGCGGTCGGAGGGCTCACGGACCCGGGGGCGCACGGCGGCGCGTACATCCCGTTCGCGGAGATCTACGCGGGCGACATCGCGCCGCTGTCGGCGCGCGTCGACACCGTCGCCGGGAAGCTCGGCGCGCCCGAGCGCCGGGTCGCCGCCTCCGTCGCGCAGCTGGGGCTCGCCGCCCGGCTCTGGTCGGTCGCACTGGGCTCGGCCGCGCTGCACGGCGAGGTCCCGGACCTGGACCCCGCGCGCCTGTACTGGAACCCCCACCGCACCTCGCCCGACGATCTCCGGCTGCCCGACCCACGCGCCTTCCCGACCACCGGCACCGCAGAAGCCGACCTCGCCGAGGCGGTCCGCGAGGTGGTCCAGTACGGCCACCTCGTCCCCCTGGCGGCGGCTCTGCGCGCCGACGGCGCCGTCTCGCCACGCCTGTTGTGGGGCAACGCCGGCTCCGCACTCGCCGGGGCCGTACGCGAACTGGGCGTCTGGAGCCGCCGCGCCGGACGGCCCGAGGTGGGCGAGCGGGCCGACGCCATCGGCGCGGCGCTCCTCACCCACCCCGACCTGCGCACCACCGGCGTATCAAGGGACGGATCATTCCGGCGCCGTAGCTGCTGCCTCTACTACCGTTGCCCGTCGGGCGGCCTCTGCGGGGACTGCGTATTCGACCGGCCACCGCCACGCCCTTCCGCATGAGAGGTTTCCGGGTGACCATGACATGGCTGAGATCGTCGGGCGACGGGGGTATGGCGTGAAGGTCGGTCTGCTGACCCGGGAGTACCCGCCGGACGTGTACGGAGGCGCGGGCGTCCATGTGGAGTTCCTGGCCCGCGAGCTGCGCGAGCTGACCGACCTGCGCGTGCACTGCTGGGGCGAGGACGGCGGCAGCGCCGAGGAGCGCGCCCTGGGCGTCGTACGGCACCGGGCCGCCGCCGGACTCGAAGGCGCCAACGACGCGCTGCGCACCTTCTCCGTCGATCTCGCGATGGCCGCCGCCGTCGAAGGCAGCGACCTGGTGCACTCGCACACCTGGTACGCCGCGCTCGCCGGCCATGTCTCCAAGATGCTCTACGGCATTCCGCACGTGATGACCGCCCACTCGCTGGAGCCCCTGCGGCCCTGGAAGGCCGAGCAGCTCGGCGGCGGGTACGAGTTGTCCGGCTGGGCCGAGCGCTCCGCGATAGAGACCGCGGACGCCGTCGTCGCCGTCTCACGCGGCATGCGCGCCGACATCCTGAACTGCTACCCCTCGCTCGACCCGGACCGCGTGCGGGTGATCTACAACGGCATCGACACCCGCCTCTACCGCCCGGACCGCGACACCGACGTGCTGGCCCGGATCGGCATCGACCCCGACCGCCCCTTCGTGCTGTTCGTCGGCCGCATCACCCGGCAGAAGGGCGTCCCGCACCTGCTGCGCGCGGCCCGCGCCCTCGACCCCGAGGCACAGCTGGTGCTCTGCGCGGGCGCGCCCGACACACCGGAGATCGGCGCCGAGTTCCGCGAACTGGTGGACGAGCTGAGCGCCGGCCGCGACGGGGTGTTCTGGATCCCCGAGATGCTGCCGCGCCCCGAGGTGGTCCAACTGCTCAGCCACGCGGCCGTGTTCGTCTGCCCCTCCGTGTACGAACCGCTGGGCATCGTGAACCTGGAGGCGATGGCCTGCGGCACGGCGGTCGTCGCCTCGGCGGTCGGCGGCATCCCGGAGGTCGTCGACGACGGCAGTACGGGCCTGCTGGTGCCGTACGACGAGCGGCACCCCGAGAACTTCGAGACGGCCCTCACCGAGACGCTCAACCGGGTCCTGGACGATCCGGAGTCGGCGGCGGCGATGGGCGCGGCGGGACGGGACCGGGCGGTGCGCGAGTTCGGCTGGGACCGGGTGGCCCGGCGTACGTACGAGGTGTACGAGGAGCTGCTCAAGTCCCGTTAGCCGGGTAGATGGATCCGGACGATCCGTACCGGGTAGGTGGATGCGGACGGCCGGTATAGAGGGTCGCGAACAAAGGAGCGGCGATGCGCGGTGGACCTTCGGTGCTCGGGATCGTGCTGGCGGGCGGGGAAGGCAAGCGGCTGATGCCGCTGACGGCCGACCGCGCCAAACCGGCGGTGACCTTCGGCGGCACGTACCGCCTGGTCGACTTCGTCCTGTCGAATCTCGTCAACGGCGACATCATGCGCAACTGCGTGCTGACGCAGTACAAGTCGCATTCGCTGGACCGCCATGTGAGCACCACCTGGCGGATGTCCAGTCTGCTGGGCAACTACGTCACGCCGGTGCCCGCCCAGCAGCGGCTCGGACCGCGCTGGTATCTCGGCAGCGCGGACGCGATCCTCCAGTCCCTCAATCTCGTCCACGACGAACAGCCGGACTACATCGCGGTGTTCGGCGCCGACCACGTCTACCGCATGGACCCGCGGCAGATGCTGCAACGGCACATCGAGAGCGGCGCCGGGGTCACGGTCGCCGGCATCAGGGTGCCGCGCGCCGAGGCGTCGTCGTTCGGGATCATCACGCCGGGCCCGGACGGCACCCGTGTCGACCGGTTCCAGGAGAAGCCGTCCGACGTGCCGGGCCTGCCGGGCGACCCCGAGCACGTCTTCGCCTCGATGGGCAACTACCTCTTCACCACCAAGATCCTCGTGGACGCGCTGCACCGCGACGCCGAGGACGAGACCTCCGTCCATGACATGGGCGGCTCGATCCTGCCGATGCTCACCGAGCAGGGCATGGCCCAGGTCTACGACTTCGACGACAACCACGTGCCGGGCGAGACCCCGCGCGAACACGGCTACTGGCGCGACGTGGGCACGCTCGACTCCTACTACGACGCGCACATGGACCTGATCTCGCACCAGCCCGAGTTCAACCTCGACAACAGACGCTGGCCCATCTACACCCACGCCGGCCAGCTCCCGCCCGCGCGGTTCGTGGCGGGCGGTATCGCGAGCGAGTCGATCGTGGGCCCCGGCTGCGTCATCCGGGGCCAGGTGACCCGCTCCGTCCTGTCTCCCGGCGTGGTGATCGAGGAGGGTGCGGTGGTGCAGGGCTCGGTGCTCCACGACAACGTACGGGTGGGCCGCGGCGCGGTCGTACGCGGCTCGATCCTCGACAAGAACGTGGACGTCCCGCCCGGCGCCACGATCGGCGTCAATCCGGGGCGGGACGAGGAGCTGTACACGGTCTCGAAGAACGGCGTCATCGCGCTCGGCAAGGGCCAGGTCGTCATCTAGGGACCACTCGGTATGTCCTCGGGCGCCGGACAGGCCGCGTGAGCGGCTCGTCCGGCGCCCGAGGGCACCGCGGCCCCTCACATCATCCGGCGCCGCCTGCCCAGCCAGGTCTGGGCGATCACCACGACCGCCAGGAAGGCGCCGCTGACGACCTGTTGGTACGCCGAGTCGAGCGAGCCGATCTGGTTGATGACGTTCTGGATGACCTTCAGCAGGAGCACGCCCACCAGTGAGCCGCTGATGAACCCGAAGCCACCGGTCAGCAGTGTTCCGCCGATGACGACGGCCGAAATCGCCTCCAGCTCCATGCCGGTGCCCAGGATCGTGACGCCCGAGACCAGCCAGGCCGCGTTCAGCGCCCCGGCCAGCCCGGCGCAGAGGCCGGAGAGGGTGTAGACGGCGATCTTCGTACGGGCCACGGGCGCGCCCATCAGCGCCGCCGCGTCCTCGTTGCCGCCGACCGCGTACACGTACTGGCCGAACCGGCTGCGCCGCAGCATCACGGCGCCCACGACGAAGAGTGCCACGGTGATCCACACCGGCACCCCGATGCCCAGCAGCTTCTCCTGGCCGAGGCTCGCGAAGAAGGACTTCTCGTCCACGAGATAGGTGTTGGAGCCCTCGTCGGTGATGGCCAGCAGGATGCCGCGGGCGGCGAGCATCGCCGCGAGGGTGACGATGAACGGCGCGAGCCGTGCCTTCGCGATCAGCAGTCCGTTGACCAGACCGATCAGTCCGCAGACGGCGAGCGGCAGGAGCAGCGCGACGAGCGTGCCGTACTGCGAACCCCACGCGCCGAGCACCCCGCCCAGGGCGAAGAGCGAACCGACGGACAGATCGATCCCGCCGGTGATGATCACGAAGGTCATTCCGAGGGCGACGATCGCCAGGAACGCCGACGAGACCGCCATGTTCTCCATGTTGTCGCCGGTGAGGAACGTGTCGAAGCCGATCGACGCGCCGACGGCGACGAGCAGCAGCGTGACGAGCGCGCCGTGCTGCTGGGCGAGCGCGCTGAGCCGTTCGGCCCGGCTCGCGCCGAGCGGTGCCTCGGCGGTGTCCTTGCCGGAGGCCCCCTTGCCGGGGGAGGGGCCGCTGCCCGTGGCGCGGGCCGGACGCTCCGTGTGGGTGTGGGTCATCGCTTTCCCCGTTCGCGTGCCGCGTAGACCGCCAGCACGATCACGACGGCCTGGGCGATCTGCGTCCAGGAGGGTGGCAGATCGTGCTTGATGAGCGTCGCCGTCAGCAGCTGGATCAGTACGGCGCCGGCCACCGTGCCGCCGATACGGATCCGGCCGCCGCTGAGCGGGGTGCCGCCGACGACCACCGCGGTGATCGCCGACAGTTCCATCAGCGTGCCGAGCGAGGTCGGGTCGCTGGCCTGGAGCCGCGCGGTGGCGAGCACGCCCGCTATCGCGGCGAGCACACCGGCGATGACATAGACGAGGATCAGCACGCGGCGCACCGGCAGCCCGGCGAGCTGCGCGGCGGGCCGGCTGTCGCCGATCGCCAGGAGCTGCCGGCCGAACGTCGTCCGCTTCACGGTGAATCCGACGGCGAGCGCCAGGGCGGCGGCGATCAGTACGAGATACGGGACACCGAACAGGTCGCCCGAGCCGAGCGAGGACATACCGGGGTCGCGTACGTCCTTGAGCTGCGGCAGCAGCACGAGGGCGATGCCACGTCCCGCGACCATCAACGCCAGTGTGGCGACGATGGGCTGTACGCCGATGAACGCGATGAGCGACCCGTTGGCGAGGCCGATGACGGCGCCGCCCAGCATCGCGACGATCAGCGCGATCCATGGCCCGTAGCCGAGATACAGCGACAGCAGGGAGGTCGACAGGGCCATCACGGCCCCGACCGACAGGTCGACGCCCTCGCTGCCGATCGCGAGCGCCATGCCCAGCGCGACGATCAGCACCGGCGCCACCTGGACGGCCTGGGTACGGAAGTTCTCCGTGGACAGGAAGTGCGGCGTGAGCGCGATGTTGACGAGCAGCAGGACGGCGACGCCCGCGTACACCCCGTAGTCCTGGAGCAGACGCAGCAGCCGCGCGCGGTCGACGGGGGCGCCCTTCAGGGCGAGTTCAGTCATGGTCCCTCTCCCCTCCTGAGGAGGTCGTGTCGACAGGGACGGGGGCGGGGTCCGGCGCCGAAGGCGCGGCGGGGACGGGGTCCGGCGCCGCGGGCGACACCGGTGCCACGATCGCCGCCGCGTCCGGAGCGACCGTCTTGAGCGCCGCGTCCGACTCCGGCGCCGCCGCGATGGCGTGCAGCAGCCGGTCCTCGGTGACGTCGTCCCCGGTCAACTCCGCGATCACGGCGCCGTCCTTGAGGACCACCACCCGGTCCGAGCCCTCGATCAGCTCCTCCATGTCGGAGGAGATCAGCAGCACCCCGAGCCCCTCGTCGGCGAGTTCGTCGATGAGGCCCTGTACCTCGGCCTTGGCGCCGACGTCGATGCCACGGGTCGGTTCGTCCAGCAGCAGTACCTTCGGCTGCATCGCCAGCCAGCGGGCCAGCAGCACCTTCTGCTGGTTGCCGCCGGACAGTTCACCGACCTTCTGGTGCGGCCCGGACGCCTTGATCCGCAGCCGCTTCATGAAGGTGTCCACGATCTTGTCGACCTTCGCGTCGTCCACCAGCCCGAACCGGGAGAGGCTCGGCAGCGCGGCCAGCGCGATGTTCTCCCGGACCGAGAGACCGGGGACGATGCCCTCGGCCTTGCGGTCCTCGGGCAGCAGGCTGATCCCGGCCCGGATGGCGGCGGGCGTGGAGCCCGTACGTACGGCGGAGCCCGCCACCACCACCTTCCCCGAGTCCGGCGGCAGCGCGCCCGCGATGGCCTTGGCCGTCTCGCTGCGGCCCGAACCGAGCAGCCCGCCGAGACCCACGACCTCACCGGGCCGCACCTCGACCGAGACCCGGTGCAGCGTGTGACGTACCGTCAGATCCTGTGCGCTGAGCACCGGTTCACGGCCCGCGTGGTGGTCCCCGGTGAACTTGGTGACCCCCTCGCCGCTCACCTCGCTCATCTCACGGCCGAGCATCAGCGACACCAGCCGCAGCCGGTCCAGCTCCGCGATCGGCCCGGTGTGCACGAGCTTGCCGTCGCGCAGCACCGTGACCTTGTCGCAGACCTCGTACAGCTCGTCCAGCCGGTGGCTCACGTACACCACCGCGATGTCGCGCTCCTTGAGCATCCTGATCACGCCGAACAAGGTGCGTACCTCGCGCGGTTCGAGCGACGACGTCGGCTCGTCCATGATGACCACCCGCGCGTCGACGGAGACCGCCCTGGCGAGCGCCACCATCTGCTGCGCGCCGACGCCCAGCGTCCGCAGCGGACGCTTGACGTCGACCCGCAGCCCCAGCGAGCGCAGCGCCTCGTCGGCCTCGCCGTGCATCCGGCGGAAGTCGATCAGCCCCAGCCTGTTCCGGGGCTCGCGCCCCAGGAACAGATTGCGCGCCACGCTCATCAGCGGGACGAGGTTGACCTCCTGGTAGATCGTGGAGATCCCGGCGTGCTGCGCCTCCAGCGGAGTCTGGAAGCGCACCGGACGCCCGTCGTGGACGATCTCGCCCGCGTCGGGCTGGTACACACCGGTGAGCACCTTGATGAGGGTGGACTTCCCGGCACCGTTCTCGCCGATGAGCGCGTGCACCTCGCCCGGCAGTGCGGCGAAGTCCACGCCGTCGAGCGCGCGTGCGCCCGGGAACGTCTTGGTCAGACCGGTGACCGACAGCACGTCAGAAAGCCTTGCCCAGATCGGCCTTGGCGTTGTCCGGGGTGTAGGCGCCGTCCTGGATGACGATGTCCTGCGCGACCTTCTCGCCCTTGGTGAAGGCGTCGAGGGTCTGGAAGGCGAGCGGCCCGAAGCGCGGGTTGGACTCCACGACGCCGGAGATCCAGCCGTCGACGATGCCCTGGACGGCGTTACGCGTGCCGTCGACCGTCACGATCTTGACGGCGCCGGCCTTCTTGCCCGCGCCCTTCAGGGCGTTGACGGCGCCGAGGCCCATCTCGTCGTTCTCGGCGTAGATCCCCTTGATGCCGGGGTTCGACTGGATGAGCTGCTCGGTGACCTGCTGGCCCTTCTCGCGGGCGAACTCACCGGTCTGCTCGAACACCACCTTCAGATCGGGGGCCTTGGCCTTGATCTGGTCCTTGAAGCCCTTGGTGCGCTCGGTGGTGACGTTGTTGCCCGCGGCGCCGAGCAGGATCGCGACCTCGCCCTTGCCGCCGGTCGCCTCGATCATCTGGTCGGCCGCGCGCTTGCCCTGCTCGATGAAGTCCGAGCCGATGAAGGACACGTAGTCCTTGCAGGCGGTGGCGTTGATCTTGCGGTCGATGGTGACGATCGGGATCTTCTTCGCCGCGGCGCTGCGCAGCACCGGGCCCCAGCCGTCGGAGTTGAGGGGCGCGATCACCAGCAGGTCGGCGCCCTTGGCTATCAGGTCCTGGACGTCGCTGATCTGCTTGGAGAACTGGGTCTGGGCGTTGGCGGACAGGAGCTTGATCCCGCGCTCCTGGGCCTCGGCCTTGATGGAAGCGGTCTCCGCGATCCGGAAGGGGTTGGCCTCCTTCTCGGACTGGGAGAAGCCGACGGTGGCGGTCTTGAGGTCGACCTTCTCACCGCCGAACTGCGTGATGTCACAGGTCTTGTCGTCCGCGCCGGGCGTGGCGACGACCTGGCCGCTGTCCTTCTCGCCGGCCGATGAGCCCTTGTCGGAGTTGTCGTCCTCGGACTTGGCGCAGCCGCTGAGCGCGAGCGCGCCGACGAGACTCGCCGCGAGGACGGTAGTGGTGGTGGTACGGCGGACGGCGGAAAGCTTCATGGGAATCCCCATCTCGGCGCGGCCCCGGCGACCGGGACGCTCGCGGGAGGTCGGCTCGTACGGACTGCTGGAGTGTTTGTGGTGAGTCGTTCGGAACGGTTTTTACATCGTTGTACGGAGGCTGTAAAGCCTTCGCGCGATAACGGCTGTACGTGTGGGTGCCGGTGGCGGTCTCAGTCGCGGTCCCGGCGGTGGCCGAGTGTGCTCTCCCGCTCCACCAGCCGGAAATCGGCGCGGAGTTCGCGTGAGCCGTTGCCGACGGGGTCTCCGGTGCCCAGCAGCCGGTTGACGACGGAGCGCACGGCGAGCCGGGCGATGGTCTGTTTGTCCGGCGAGATGGTGGTGAGGGTCACAGCTCCGTAACGGCCCTCAGTGATGTCGTCGAAGCCGACGACCGCGACGTCCTCGGGGACCCGCAGCCCCCGCTCGGACAGCACCCGCATCGCCCCGATGGCGATCAGGTCGTTGTAGGCGAAGACCGCGTCGGGCGTCACGCCCGAGTCGAGCAGCTGATTCATCGCGTCGGCGCCGTTGGCGTGGTCCCAGCCGCCCGTCGGGGCGATCAGGGAGTCCGGCGCCGGCAGTCCCGCCGCCTTCAGCTCGGCGCGCCAGCCGCGCAGTCGCAGATGTGACGGCTCGTTGACCCGGTCGGTCCTGGCGCCCAGGAACGCGATCGTCGACCGGCCGAGACCGAGCAGGTGCCGTACCGCCATCCGGGCGGCGGCCACGTTGTCGATCGCGATGTGGTCGTACGGCAGGTCGTACTCCCGCTCGCCGAGCAGCACCAGCGGCGCGTCCTGGTCCCGGCCGAGCAGGTCCTCGGTCTCCAGCTCGATCGGGCTCAGGATCAGCCCGTCGATCACCCGTGCCCGGAAGCCCTGACTGACCAGGACCTCCTGCTCACGGCGGCCGCCTGTGTGGTCGAGCAGCACCGTGTACTCGTGCTCCGCCGCCACGTCGATGACCGAACCGGCCAGCTCGGCGAAGTACGGGTTGCCCAGCTCCGGCACCGCCAGCGCGATGATCCCGGTGCGCCCCTTGCGCAGATGCCGGGCCGTGAGATTCGGCCGGTAGCCCAGCTCGTCGATGGCGAGCTGGACCCGGGCCCGCATCGCCGGGGTGACATGCCGGTAGTTGTTCACCACATTCGAAACGGTCTTGATGGAGACGCCCGCGCGCTCCGCGACGTCCTTGAGGCTGACGGTCACCGTATTTCCCCTCCGAGGTCGGCCCGAAGGTCGCCCCTGCCCAATCTGTACAACGTTATATACGTTGCGGGACGGGGCTTTGTCATGGCCCTGGACAGCAAGTGGAACGGCATGTTGTCATGCCAACTGCCGTTCCTTCCAACGTTGTACAGACTGTCGCAACGAGCCGCCACCCTCAGTTCCAAGGAGGATTTGTGCGCATCCGAAGAAATCTCGCGCTTCTGCTCGCCGCCGTCCTGGGCGTCGCCGGACTCACGGCGGTCCCGTCGGCATCGGCCGCGAACGACCCGGTCGTGCCCCATGGACTCAAGGGCGAGTACTACTCCTCGTCCGCGCCCGGCGCCTTCGACTTCCACGAGCTGAAGGCCACCGGATTCGACCCCCAGATCGACTTCGACAGCCTCGAATCCCGACTCGCCACGGCCACCGGCAGCGCCGACCACGCCACCGTCCGCTGGACCGGGAAGATCGTCCCTGAACAGAGCGGCCCGCACACCTTCTCGATGATCGGCGACAACGGCTTCCGGCTGTGGGTCGACGGCGAGATCGTCATCGACCACTGGGTCGACGACTGGGAGAGGGAGCAGACCGCCGACCCGGTCGAGCTCACCGGAGGCAAGGCGTACGACATCAAGGTCGAGTTCTTCGAGAACGTCGGAGGCTCGAACCTCCATCTGCGGTGGACCGAACCCGGTGGCGCGAAAGAGCCGGTGCCCACCTCGGCGTTCCGCCTGCCCGACGGTTACGCGTACGACGGTCCCATCGCCACCACCGTGCTCGCCGACGGCCGCACGCTGCGGATGGAGTTCGCACAGGAGCTCGCCGCGATCCCGGCCGGTCTCGCCGGCCACCTCGACGCGATCATCGGCGGCGCCCAGTGGCCGATGACCTCGGTCAAGAGGGACCCCGCCAACGCCCGCAGCCTGCTCGTCGGCCTCAAGGAACCCGTGGTCGGCAAGGGCGGCTCCGCCGACATCCGTTACGACGGCCGGGGCGGCCTCGCCTCCCGGGACGCCGACCCCGTCGGTGAGTTCTGGAGCAGCGGACCGAACAAGTCCGAGTACCAGCTCTCCACCCCCTGGGCCAAGGACGTCGGCCCCGACAACGCGCTGCCCGAGTACCCCCGTCCGCAGATGACCCGCGACGCGTGGCGCAATCTCAACGGCGAGTGGCAGTTCGCCGCCGCCGAGCAGGGCGAGCGCCCGCCGGTGGGCAAGAAGCTGGACGAGAAGATCCTCGTCCCGTACCCCGTCGAGTCACAGCTCTCCGGACTCGAACGGCACGAGGACCGGATGTGGTACCGCCGTACCTTCACCGTGCCCAAGAGCTGGGACATCGGCGACGGCCGTAAGGGCGACCACGGCAAGGCGGCCAAGCGCCTCAAGCTGAACTTCGACGCCGTCGACTGGCAGTCCACCGTCTACGTCAACGGCAAGAAGGTCACCGAACACAAGGGCGGCTACGACCGGTTCTCCGTCGACATCACCGACGCGCTCAAGCCCGGCCGTACGCAGGAACTGATCGTCGGCGTGTACGACCCGACCGACGCTCCGGGTGGCGAGAACCCGCCCATGGGCAAGCAGCGCCTCGATCCGAGCGGCATTTTCTACACCTCCTCGTCCGGTATCTGGCAGACGGTCTGGATGGAGCCGGTCGCCACCGACCACGCGGACTCGCTGAAGCTCACCCCGGACATCACGGGCGAGAAGCTGGCGGTCGAGGTGCGCGGCGTGCGCGACGGGGTGCCGGTGACGGCCACCGCGTACGAGGGCAAGCGCAAGGTGGGCACGGTCAGGGGCCGTACGGGAGCGCCGCTCAGCGTGCCCGTGCCCGACCCGCGCCTGTGGTCACCGGAGGATCCGTACCTGTACAAGCTCGACGTCAGAATCGGCGGTGAGAAGTCCGGCGACCGGGTCGACAGCTACTTCGGTATGCGCTCCATCGCCGTCGAGAAGGTCGACGGAGTGCCGCGCACCGTGCTCAACGGCAAGCCCGTCTTCCTGATGGCCACGCTCGACCAGGGCTTCTGGCCGGACGGACTGCACACCGCGCCGACCGACGAAGCGCTCGTGTTCGACCTCAAGAAGCACAAGGACCTCGGCTACAACTCGGTGCGCAAGCACATCAAGGTGGAGCCGGACCGGTGGTTCTACTGGGCGGACAAGCTGGGGCTTCTCGTCTGGCAGGACATGCCGTCGATGCCGAAGTCCCCGGCCGCCCCCGCCGCGGCCCAGTTCGAGCACGAGATGAAGGAGATGATCGACCAGCACGCCAGCAGCCCCTCGGTGATCATGTGGGTCCCCTTCAACGAAGGCTGGGGCCAGTACGACCAGGCGCGGATCGCCGACCAGGCCAAGGGCTGGGACCCGACCCGACTCGTCAACAACATGAGCGGCGTCAACTGCTGCGGGGCCGTCGACGGCAAGAACGGCGACATCGCCGACGCGCACGGCTATCCCACGCCCCTGCTGCCCGCGCCGGACGGGAAACGGGCGCTGGTCAGCGGCGAGTACGGCGGCCTCGGGCTCGCCGTACCCGGCCACGCCTGGCCGGTCCAGCACACCTATGTGGGCGTCGACCAGGAGAAGTACACGGACGAGTACCTGGGCCAGCTCGACAACGTACGCGACCTCGCCTGCCGGGGGAGCAACGGAGCCGTCTACACCCAGATCACCGATGTGGAAGGTGAACTCAACGGGCTGCTCACCTACGACCGCAAGGTCATGAAGCCCGACGTCAAGCGGCTCAAGGCGGCACACGACGCCCTGATCCGCGACGCGTCCGACCCGGCCTCGATGGAGTGCGGGAACTCCTGAACCGGACCCGTTCCCGGGCGCCGGGCCTTTGCCCGGCGCCCGGGGGCGGCGGTATGAACAGTGCGTCACACCGGGAATAAGCAGGTCGGAACCCGGGCTTGACACTGCTGCCGTCCCAGGACAGGCCCTGGTCCGGCCACCGACGTCAGCAGTCAGAGCGAGGGATCACATGCCCAAGGCGTACGTCTACACCCGGTTCGGCGGCCCGGAGGGCGAAGCCTTCGTCGACCTGCCCAGGCCGGCCCCCGGCCCCGGCGAACTCCTCGTCGCCGTCCGGGCGGCGGGCGTCAACCCCGTCGACTGGAAGCTGCGCACCGGCTACACCCGGCCGGGCTCGACCCCGAAGCCGCTGCCCACCGTGTTCGGCAGCGAGGCGTCGGGCGTGGTCGAGCAGGTCGGCGAGGGCGTGCGTGGATTCGCCGTGGGGGACGCCGTGTTCGGCTCCACCCTCACCGGCGGATACGCCGAGTACACCCTGCTGCCCGCCGCCGTCACCGCCCACAAGCCGGACGCCGTGTCGTTCGCGGACGCGGCGGCCCTGCCCGTCGCCGGGGCGACCGCGTACGACGGAATCCAGCAACTGGCCCTGCCCGCCGGGTCGACGCTGCTGATCACCGGCGCCGGAGGCGGCGTGGGCGTGGCCGCGACACAGATCGCGACGGCCGTCGGCCTCCGCGTGATCGGTACGGCGAGTGCGGGCAAGAAGGACTTCGTGGAATCGCTGGGCGCGGTCCATGTCCCGCCGGGCCCCGGACTCCAGGAGCGGGTGCGCGCCGCCGCCCCCGAGGGCGTCGACGCGGTCTTCGACCTCGTCGGCGGCGCGGACCTGGAGGCCGTCGCCGGGCTGGTCCCGGACCTGACGAAGCTGATCAGCGCCGGGGCCAAGCCGCGTGTGGTGGAGCTGGGCGGCGCCGCGGTCGTACGGCTGCGCACGGCCGCCGTCCTCGACCAGGTGGCCGCGCTGGTGGTGTCCGGCACCCTGCGGCCGTATGTGACGCGTACGTTCCCGCTGGCCGAGGCGGCGCGGGCGCTGCGCACCGTCGAGGACGGGCACGCGCTCGGCAAGATCGTGATCGAGGTCGCCTCGTGAGCGCCGCCGGGCCGGTCCCCTCGCCCGGCGGCCCGACGTACCACCCGCTCGACAATCCCGTACTGGCCGGACTGACCGGCCCGCACGCCCACTTCGCCGAGCGGCGCGGCCGGGTGCTCGGCTACCGGGCCGAGGTGTCGACCTGGCTCGCCCTGCCCGACGAGCCGGACGCGCGGGACTGGGCGGACGCCGCGCCTCTGGTCGGAGTCGACGGGACGGCCACGCTCGCCGGGGCGAGCGTGCTGCCACCGGACGGCTGGGAGGTCACCTTCCAGGTGGACGGCGTCCAGCTCGTCGACGAGTCGGTCGACGCGGTTCACGACGAGGAGGCGGTGGTGCTCGGCGCCGCCGACGTGCCGGAGATGCTGGACCTGGTGGACCGCACCAGGCCGGGGCCCTTCCGGCCGCGCACCATCGAGCTGGGTACGTATCTGGGCATCCGACGCGGCGGTGAGCTGGTGGCGATGGCGGGGGAGCGGATGCACCCGCCGGGCTGGACGGAGATCAGCGCGGTCTGTACGGCGCCGGACTTCCGCGGCCAGGGGCTGGGCGCCCGGCTCGTCCTGGCGGTGGCCGCCGGGATCAAGGAGCGCGGCGAGACCCCGTTCCTCCAGGCGGCCGGGGACAACGAGAACGCCATCCGGCTCTACGAGGCGCTGGGCTTCCGGCTCCGCCGCCGTATGCCGTTCCTCGGGATCCGCGTCCCGGAGCCGTCGCGCGTCCCGGCGACGGCCGCCGGCTGAGCCGTACCCGGTCGAGCCGTACCGAGTCGCGTCGAGCCGAGTCGCGTCGAGCCGTACCGATCGGCCGGGCGGACGGGTCCGCACACGTCGGTGGGGTGACCCGGCTACGTCCGTACCGGCTCATTCATCTGGCCCGACCGGACCGCCCGGCTGCGCTTGCGGCCCGCCATCAGTGCCGCGCCGGCGCAGATCAGGCCCAGCAGGGCGACGAGTCCACCGGCGATCACATTGCTCAGGAACACACCGCGGTCCGGGCTGGAACCGACGACCCATGGTGCCGCGATCATCCAGGCGCCCATCAGGCAGAGGGCCCAGCTGAAGCCGTACGTCCGGGTCGGTGTGGCGGAGAATACGAGGGCCAGCACAGCGATCGCGATTCCCATGACCACGTTGTGGACCACGAGACCCGGCTGGTTGGTCGTGTAGTGAAGGATCCACGGTGAGAGGGCGATGAACAGGCCGGCGAGAAAGATCGGGCCGTCCAGCAGCGCCACATCACGTCCACCGAGCACGCGGGCGTACCTGGCCCGCATCTCTGGTACGTCAGGGTGAGCGCCTATGTCTCCCCTGGTGTCGGATACACCGGGGCGAGAACCTACATCTCCCCTGGTGTGTGAAACATCGGCCATGAGTCTCGACTCCTTCGGTCTGAGAGGTGCGACCGTGCTGCACCGGATCGAGCGGTACACGACCATTCTGCCCCCTTATTCACCTTTATGTGTAGTTGAGCGTGAACAAATTGCCCGGTACCTCATGGCAAACTGTTCGAGGCCGCTCGGCCGGACGGCCGTATCCGTGCGGGGCTTGACGGGCCCCGGACGGGTGAGTGACGAGGGATAGGGAACGGCACCGGCGATGACGTTGACAGATGACGCGACCACATTCGGCGAGAGCGCACCGGATGCCGCCCACGGCCCCGGAATCGACCCCGAGCGCATGGCCGTCTGCCTGGCCGTGCTCGACGAGCTGGACAAGCTCGACGTCGACCACCCCGACGCCGTCGCCGTACGCCGCGCCACCGCCGGGATCTACCGGACCGTCAAGCAGCGACGCCGCCAGGAGCGCCGGGCGGCGAAGACCGCCAACGACAAGGCGGTCACCGAGGCCACCGCCACCGGCTCCGCGGAGCGCATCGACGACGAGACGCAGGGCCTGCTGCCCTCGTCCTCGGTCGCCGGTGACATCGCCGGAATCCTCCAACGGCCGCGCTCCTGCTACATCTGCAAGTCCCGCTACGTCGAGGTCGACGCCTTCTACCACCAGCTCTGCCAGTCGTGCGCGGCCGAGAACCGGGCCCGCCGGGACGCGCGCACGGATCTCACCGGCAAGCGCGCCCTGCTGACCGGCGGCCGCGCCAAGATCGGCATGTACATCGCGCTGCGCCTGCTGCGCGACGGCGCGCACACCACCATCACCACCCGCTTTCCCAGCGACGCGATCCGCCGCTTCAAGGCGATGGAGGACAGCGCCGACTGGATCCACCGCCTCAAGATCGTCGGGATCGACCTGCGCGACCCGGCCCAGGTCGTCGCCCTCGCCGACTCCGTCTCCGCCGAGGGTCCGCTGGACATCCTCATCAACAACGCCGCGCAGACGGTACGCCGCTCCCCGGGGGCCTACAGCGAGCTGCTGGCGGCCGAGTCCGCGCCGCTGCCCGCAGGGGAACTCCCTTCCTCGCACGTCATCGGCGCGTTCGGCAGCGGTGCGCAGGCCGTTTTGCCCGCCGCCGGCGGGCAGGCGCTGAGCGCGTCGGACATCACCGGTCTGGCCCTGGTCGGCGGCTCGGCCACGCTCGCCCGTATCGAGGCGGGTACGGCGATCGACGCGGGCGGGCTCGTGCCCGATCTGCACGACACCAACAGCTGGATCCAGACGGTTTCCGACGTCGATCCCGTGGAGCTCCTCGAAGTCCAACTGTGCAACTCCACCGCGCCGTTCATCCTGATCAGCCGACTGCGCCCGGCGATGGCGGCAGCGGCGGCCGGGCGCACGTACGTCGTGAACGTGTCGGCGATGGAAGGTGTGTTCAGCCGCGGCTACAAGGGCGCCGGCCACCCGCACACGAACATGGCGAAGGCCGCGCTCAACATGCTGACCCGGACCAGCGCGCAGGAGATGTTCCAGTCCGACGGCATCCTGATGACCGCCGTCGACACCGGCTGGATCACCGACGAGCGCCCGCACCCGGACAAGATGCGCCTCGCCGACGAGGGCTTCCACGCCCCGCTCGACCTGATCGACGGCGCGGCGCGTGTCTACGACCCGATCGTGCGCGGCCAGGGCGGCGAGGATCTGTACGGCTGTTTCCTCAAGGACTACGCGCCGGCCAACTGGTAGAAACCGCCCGGACACCGCCAACTGGCAAAGGGCGGGCCGCCGTCCGGGTGCTGTCCGGAAGTGACCCCCTTCTCGGGCCCCATCGAGCGCGCCCGTGCTCATTTGGTTAATGTAAGGCGCACGGACGTCACCCAGGGACCCACGAAGGTTCCTCGGCCGTCCCGGGACAGGTCTGCAACCAGGCCGCCGCCCCGCCCGAAAACCGGCGCCACCGCGACCGAACCATCCCTGCCCCTGCCCCCAGTCGGCGGTCGGCGCCCGGACGAGTCCGGAGTCGGTGCGCCCGGGGTTACGCGACACAAAGGAGTGCGCGGTGACACCTGAGAAGGCTCAGCACGAGAACAGCCCGGCGGAACGAGGCGGTGAACGGAGCGGCGGTCCCCAGAAGCTCCGGAACATCGAGGTGTGGGCGAGATCCGCGCCGATCAGGCTGGCGGGCTACGAGGACGACCTCGCGGAGCCGCACATCCTGCAGGGAATCGACTAGGTCGTGTCTTCGAAGTCCCGCCTGGCCTGCGACGCCGCAGTGACATCAGCCGCTGCCGCGGCGGGCGGCACCTGGCCGCGTTGTCGGAGTCGGCCGAGTACGCCCGGTACGAGGCCGATCCTCCGTCTTGCGATGTACCGCACCAGCCGCCGCGGGCCCCGCCCTGCGGGCGGACGGCGCTACTTCGAAGACCCGACCTAGCACGCGCCCGAGAGCGTCAGCGGTCAAGTCGTCGAGCGCCGGACGGGCGGACAGCCCGTCCGGCGCTCGACGTAGCGGTGCGTCCCCCGTCCGCCGCCCCCGCTTGCGGGGCGGCCCGGTGTCCGGCAGATATGGAGTCACATTCCGGACAGGACGAACAGCTGGGAGACCCTGTGCGACGCCTACCCGTTCGCCGTCGGCACGCCGCGCTCGCCGTGCTGTCGGCCGGCATCCTGATCACGGCCGGCTGCGGCGAGGACGGTGTCGGAAAGGACGCACGGGCGGCGAGAGCGGCACAGGCGGCGGCCGCCATGAAGGTCACCCTCCAGCCCCTCGCCGCGCCGGGTCCCCACCCCTTCACCGAGTCGACCGCGGCGCCGATGCCGGACGCGGACCCCTCGCCGCCACCGTCGCCGCCGTCGCCGCCGTCGCCGAGCCGACCGGCCTCGTCCGGCGAACCGGACGGTCCGAGCGCCCCCACCACGAGCCCCCAGGCGCTGCGTTCCGTCTCCGGCGCCATCGCCGGGCTGTACGGCGGTACGAAATCGGCACCCAGCTGCGACGTCGACGCGCAGGTCCGCCTCCTGACCGCCGACCGCGCCAAGGCCACCGCCTTCGCCCGCGTCGTCGGCGTCGGCCCCACAGCCGTCCCGACATTCCTGCGCGGGCTCACTCCCGTCGTGCTGCGCGCCGACGTACGCGTCACGAACCACGGCTACAAAGGCGGCGCGGCCGCCGCCTTCCAGGCCGTACTCCAGAGCGGCACCGCCGTCCTCGTCGACGACCGCGGACTGCCCAGGGTCCGCTGCGCCTGCGGGAACCCGCTGCGCCCGGCCGTCGCGCTGCGCGCCGACGCGCCCCACCAGGGCACGCCGTGGAGCGGCTACCGGCCCGACCGGGTCGTCGTGGTCAACCGCGGCACCCAGGTCGTGAAGGCCCTGGTGATCGTCGACGCCGTCGACCACGCCTGGCTTGAGCGGAAGACCGGCACCGACGGTGACCAGGACAAGAAGCCCGAGGTGCCGCCCCCGTACCCCCCGGACACCGACATCATCGACCCGTCGCTGGAGCCGCCCGCGCCGGACGACGGCGGCTCGGACAGCCCGGACCCGGGCCGTTCCGATCCGGCCGTCCCGGATCCGGACGCGTCCGAGACCGCTCCCTCGCCCGACTGCCGCACGCCCGACGTCCCGGCGCCCGACGAGCAGTGGTCCGAGCCCATGGCGGACCCGCGCGACTGCGCGCCGTCGGAGGATCCCGACGGCGGCACCGACCCCGGCTACCCGGTGATGCCGATGTCCCCGGAGCGGCCGGGTTCCGACGGGCCGCTCGACGGCGACCCCGGCCCGCTGCCCGGCGACGGCTCCGTCCCCGCGGCGCCCGAGGGCGACCCGGCCGGGCCCGCCACCTTCCAGGGCTGATCCGCCCACACCTGGCGGCCGTCCTCCGCGTATGCCTGACCGGTCGAGATATCCGACAAATGATGACAGAGTGACGCCATGGTTGATCGGGAAGCGGGGCCCCCGTCGCTCCCCGACGACTGGCCCGCGAAGCCGGAACTGAGCTTGGCCCTCAACGGCATGGGCTGCTTCGACTGGGATCTCACCAGCGGTCTGCTCCACCTGGACCCGGTGGCACTGGAGATCTTCGATCTGCGCCACGACGAGTACGACGGCACGCGCGCCAAGATCATGGAGCGCCTGCCGCCCGGCGAGAGTGCCCGGCTCGACGCGGTCGTCGAGGAGGCGATCAGCGGCGGCAGCGAGGGTTACGGTGCCTACTTCCGCGTCCGGCGCGGTAACGGCACGCTGCGCTGGACCCACACGCAGGGCTCCGTCCGCCGCGACGGGAAAGGCCGTCCGCGCCGTCTCATCGGCATCATCCGCGACGCGACCCAGGAACTCGCCGACTCGATGGCGCGGCTCGAACTCGACGAGGAGCGCCGGCGCCGGACCACGGTCGTCGAGGGCGCGACGGCCGCCCTCGCGCACGCCAGAACGGTCCAGGACGTCATCGACGTGCTCAAGGAGTCCGACGGCCTCGAACACCTCGGCGCCACCAGCATGGTCATGGGCCTCCTCGACTCGGGGCGTATCCATCTGGTCGCCGAGGGGCCCGCGGGCTCCTTCGTACCGGGGACGCGCGTCACACGGGTGGACGAGGAGTACCCGATGAGCGAGGTGATCCGTACGCTCGCCCCGCGGTTCATCGAGTCGGCGGACGACTTCGCCACTTCCTACTCGGGCCTCTGGCCCCACATCAGCCACCTCGGCATCACCTCCGCCGCCTATCTGCCCCTGGTCGCCCAGGGCCGCCCCATCGGCGCCGTCGGACTGCTCTACGGCGACAAGATCGGCTTCACCGCCGAGGACCGCAATCTGCTGGTCGCCCTCGGCAGCAGCATCGCGCAGAGCCTCCAGCGCGCCGTGCTCTTCGAGCAGGAGCACGATCTCGCCGAAGGGCTCCAGCAGGCGATGCTGCCGCGCCGGATCCCGGCCGTGGCCGGCGCGGAGATCGCCGTGCGCTACCGCTCGGCCCGGCTCGGCAGGGATGTCGGCGGTGACTGGTACGACGTCATCCCGCTGCCCGGCGGCCGGGTCGGAGCCGTCATCGGCGACGTACAGGGCCATGACACCGACGCCGCGGCCGTGATGGGACAGCTGCGGATCGTGCTGCGGGCGTACGCGGCCGAGGGCCACACCCCGGCCACGGTGATGGCGCGGGCCTCGGTCTTCCTGCACGAACTCGACACCGACCGCTTCGCGACCTGTGTCTACGCGGAGGTCGACCTGGCCACCGGCGTCGTCCGGATGGTCAGGGCCGGCCATGTCGACCCGATGATCCGGGACACCGACGGCAGTTGCCGCCGGCTGCCCGCCGATGGCGGGCTGCCGCTGGGGCTGTCGGCGGAGTTCGGCCGGCTCGAATACCCCGTGAACACCGTCGAGCTGGACCCCGGGCAGACGCTGGTCCTCTACACCGACGGACTGGTGGAGATGCCCGGCGCCGATCTGGACGAGGGCATGCAGCGACTGGCCGGCGTGATCGCGGGCGGCCCGCGCGACCTCCAGCAGCTGGCCGACCAGCTGTGCGCGGTGGTGGACGAGCGGGGCGGCGAGGACGACGTCGCCGTACTGCTGCTGCGCAGGCGGGGCGCGTACGCGGGCAGGACCGGCGGCCGGCTCCAGCAGCACGTGGGGCAGGACGAGCCCGAGGCGCTGTCGTCGGCACGTCACATGGTCCGGGCGGCGGTACGGGCGTGGGGCGCGGAGGACCGGTCGGACGACATCGAACTGGTGGCCGACGAGCTGATCACCAACGCGCTGACACACACCGACGGCGCCGCGATCGTGACCGCCCGGGTGCTGCCGGGCGTGGAGCGGCGGCTGCGGCTGGAGGTCGAGGACCGGTCGAGCGCGCTGCCCCGGATCCGGGAGGCG
>NZ_JARJHW010000044.1:0-45973 GCF_040560175.1 Streptomyces panacea | reverse complement strand
AGTCCGGCCGCCGCCAGGCGCCGTACCTCCAGGAGGGTGTGGAACGCGGGGCGGCCCAGGGCCCAGGCGATGGCCGCCGGGGTCCGTACGCCGTCCGCCAGCTCCAGCAGCGCGCGCTGGCGGCGGGTGACCGACTGGCCGGGCGCGGGGGCGCGGGGCACGACCGGCGAGGTGTCCACCGCGGGGTACGGCCAGACCTGGTCGAGCAGTTCGCGGCGGCGCAGCGTCTCGCGTTCGACGGCCGCCGCCGCGACGGGGCGCACCGGGCCGAGCCAGTGCGCGACGCCGTACCGGAACCGGGTGGGGCCGCTGCCCGGCGCGAGCGCGAAGAACGCGGCGTCGTACAGCGCGCCGAGATGGCAGATCTCCAGTTCGCCGCCGCCTATTCGGCCGCTGTCGACGAGGAAGCGCCCGACCTGACGGCGCGCCCCGGCCTCGTCGACCGCCCGCTGCCAGCCGTCGCGCGGCAGCCGGCCGCCGGTGGTCAGCAGGACGTCGATGCCGGGCGCGGTGGGGCTCTCGGCGTGCACGACGCGGCCTTCGCGGAGATAGAGCGTTCCGTGGTCGCGCAGGAGGGCGCCGGTGGCGCGTTCGTCCGCCAGCCGGACCAGCATGGGGGAGACCGGGGAGGAGAGGGCGGGCGCCGCAGTGTCGCCGTTCATGCGAGTACCAGCCGTTCGGCGAGCTGTTGGAGCCGGAGCCGGGCGAGAGCGAGATTCCCGGTGTCGCGGTCGAGCCACAGATGAAGGAAGACGCTGCTGTCGAAGGTCGTCTCGACGAAACGCAGGACGTGGTAGCCGGTGCGGGTGGTGATGATCAGGTCCTCGACGGGCGGGCCCTTGCCGTCGCCCTCCGCGTCCCGTGCCGCGTCCCGTGCCGCGGACCCCGCCTGCCCGGGGCCCGTTCGCCCCGGGCCCGCCCGCTCGGCGGCCGGCGCGAACGCGGGGTACTCGGCGGCGGCCCGCGCCAGTTCGGCGGTCTCGGTCGCGGTCGTCTCGTGGTCACCGTTCGGCGACTCGCCCGCCGTACCGAGCGCGAGACCGCTGGTCCAGTCGACGATCGCCGCTCCGCGGGCGCCGGGCAGGGCCATGATCTCGTGCAGACAAGCGTCGATTCCGGGCACGCGGACTTCCCTCCCAGCCGGTCGTGCGTAGGCACCGTCGTGCGGCAGTGACGGTGAGATTACGCAACGTACGTACGGGGGAAGGGGTTTCGGGCAATTTCCAACGGAACATGCCCCACGGGGATAGGGTCGGCGCACGGAACGGCTCGGGGCGGTCCCGTGGCTGTCCCGTGCCGTCCCGCGTCACGTACTACCGCGTCACGTCACCGCCGGTCCTGGCGTGCTCCTCCGAACGCGCCTTCAGGACCAGCTTGTTGACCGCCCACAGCGCGATCCCGATCGCCAGCAGCACCCCGGCCCGGATGTAGACGTCGGCGGTGCGGTCGGCGAGCGGGCTGGCCAGGATCAGCGCGGTGATCGCGCCCAGTACGGGCACGATCGTCGGCGCGCGGAAGTGCCGGTGCCCGACCGGGTCGCGGCGCAGTACGAGCGCGGCGACGTTGACCACGAAGAACACGCAGAGCAGCAGGAACGCCGTGGTGTCGCCGAGCCCCTGGATCTCGCCCGTCGACACCAGCCCGATGGCGAGCACCGACACGAAGACGATGCCCACGACCGGCGTACGGCGCGCGGGGAGCACCCGGCCCATGGCCCTGGGCAGGATGCGTTCGTTGGCCATGCCGTAGCAGAGCCGCGAGGCCATCATGATGTTGATCAGCGCCGAGTTGGTGACGGCGAAGAGGGCGATCAGGGCGAAGAGTTTCGGCGGGAAGTCGACGCCGCCGGCCTTCACGACCTCCAACAGCGGGCCGCTGGAGCCCTCCAGGGTCCGGTAGTCCACCAGGAGGGACGAGACGAGGGCGACCAGGATGTAGATCGTGCCGGTGACCGCGACGCCGATGAAGATCGCGCGCGGGAAGGTCCGGCTCGGATCCTTGGTCTCCTCCGCCATGTTGACCGAGTCCTCGAAGCCGACGAACGCGAAGAACGCGAGTGCCGTCGCGCCGAGCACACCCGTCATCAGGGAGAAGCCGGTGCCGCTCGCCTCGAAGTCGGTGAGCCGCGACGGCTCGCCGTCGCCGGTCATGACGGCGTACGCGCCGATGCCGAGGATGATCGCCAGACCGCTCAACTCGACCAGCGTGAGTACCACGTTGGTCTTCACCGACTCCGAGACACCGCGCAGATTCAGCGCGGCGAGCGCGACGACGAACAGGATCGCGACCAGGGTCGGCGGCACGGCGTCGGTGAACTCCGCCAGGTAGTCGCCACTGAAAGCGCGGGCCGCCGCGCTCGCCGACGACAGACCCGAGCACATCACCATGAAGGCGACGATGAAGGTCAGGAACGGGACCTTGAACGCCTTCTGGGTGTAGAGCGCGGCGCCGGCGGCCTTCGGGTACTTGCCGACCAGTTCCACGTACGAGGCGGCCGTCAGGATCGCGACGAGGAAGCCGATCGCGAACGGCACCCAGAGCGCGCCGCCGACCCTGCCCGCGACCTGGCCGGTGGTCGCGTAGATGCCGGTGCCCAGGATGTCGCCGACGACGAAGAGGATCAGCAGTCCGGGGCCGAGGGCGCGTTTGAGCTCCGGTGCGCCGCCGGCCGGTCCCGGTGTGCCGGCCGCTGTCGGTGGGTGGGTTGTGGGCATGCGATGACCTCCCCCGGTTGATGGTGGGAAGTGTTCTGCCCGGAACGGCGGGGCTGATTCCTCTCGGTCCGGCCGTCAGTCCCGTACGAGCGCGTCCGGGTGCCCGCCACCCGACTCGGCGACGATCTCCGCCACGCTCTGCGGCGCCCGTACGGTGGCGAACCGCACCGCGTCCGTCCCGGTCCGCGCCGCCGCTGTGAAGCCGTAAACCCCGGGCCGGGCAAGGCTGTTGTACGCGTAGTGGTTGGCGAAGTAGTACGCGCCGGTGTCCAGCGCCGCGACGAGGTCGCCCTGCTCCAGCAGCGGCAGGGGCCGGCCCGTGGCCAGGACGTCGCCCGCGAAGCACGCCGGGCCCGCGACGTCCTGGACGACGTCCGGGCCCTTCTTGGGGCGGCCGTCGGCGTCGTACGCGGCGATGCGCAGCGGCCACGAACGGGGGTCGTAGACGGTACGGGTGGCGACCTGCACGCCCGCGTGGGTCACGGCGATGGGCCGGCCGCCGGCGGACTTCGCGTACTCGACCCGGGCCAGGATCGTGCCGTGCTTGGCGAGCAGCGAGCGGCCGAACTCGGTGACGAGCCCGTAGCGGCCGTCGAACAGGCCGGGGACGGTGGACTTCAGCAGCCGGGCGTAGTCGGCGTAGGTGGGGGTCTCCTCGTCGGAGGAGAAGTTGACCGGCAGGCCGCCGCCGATGTCGATGGTGTCGACCTGCGGCCGGCCGGCCGCAGCGTTGATCTCCTCGGCCAGCTCGTGGACCGTCCGGACGCCCTCCGCCATGAGGGCCGGCTGCACGCCCTGGGAGCCGGAGTGGGTGTGCAGCCGGGTCAGCCAGGGCCGGTCCAGGAAGGCCCGTACGACCCAGGCGCGGGCGCCCTCGTCGCGCAGCGCGACGCCGAACTTGGACGTCGCCGTCGCCGTGGACAGGGCCTCGATGGAGCCGCTGCCGGTCTGCGGGTTGACCCGTAGCCCGATCGGGGAACTGGTGGGCGCCGCGTGCAGGAGGGCGTCGAGCCGGGTCAGCTCCTGCGCGTTGTCGGCGTTGACCGCGATACCGGAGTACAGGGCGTCGCGCAGCTCGGTGGGCGTCTTCGCGGGAGAGTCGAGAACCGTGCGGTCGGGCGGGATCCCGGCGGCGCGCGCGAGGCCCAGCTCGCCGGGGCTCGCGACCTCGGCGCCGACACCCGCGTCACGCAGCAGGCGCAGGACGGGCACCAGGGGCGAGGCTTTCACGGCGAAGGCGTGCAGTACGAGGGTGTCCGGCGCGGTGACGGCGTCGAACGCCGCCCGCAGCGCGGCGGCGGAGGCGCGGACACCCGCCACGTCCAGGAGGGCGACGACGGGATCGGCCTCGGTGAGCAGCCCCCGCTCGACGGCGGCCCGTACGGCGAGATCGCGCCTGACGGCGACGGTGTTGTCCTGTCCTGCTTCGTCGACCATGCGTGTCAGCCAATCATCCGGCCGCCGGTTACTCCACTGTTGACTACATCTATTCACCCGGCGAGGATGTGAATAGATCGGCCAACAGTGGAGCAGCGACGGAGGAGGCACCCGCCATGTCAGGACCCCGACCCGTACGGGCACCGCGCGGTACGGAACTGAGCGCCCTGGGATGGCAGCAGGAAGCCGCCCTGCGCATGCTCCAGAACAACCTCGACCCCGAGGTCGCCGAACACCCCGACCAGCTCGTCGTCTACGGCGGCACGGGCAAGGCGGCGCGTGACTGGCGCTCCTTCGACGCGATGACACGCACGCTGCGGACGCTCAAGCAGGACGAGACGATGCTCGTCCAGTCCGGCCGCCCGGTGGGCGTGATGCAGACCCACGAGTGGGCCCCGCGTGTACTGATCGCCAACTCCAACCTGGTCGGCGACTGGGCCAACTGGGAGGAGTTCCGCCGCCTGGAGCGGCTCGGCCTCACCATGTACGGCCAGATGACCGCCGGCTCCTGGATCTACATCGGCACGCAGGGCATCCTCCAGGGCACGTACGAGACGTTCGCCGCCGTCGCCGCCAAGAGGTTCGGCGGAACGCTGGCCGGGACGATCACGCTCACCGCCGGGCTCGGCGGGATGGGCGGCGCGCAGCCGCTGGCCGTGACCATGAACGACGGCGTCGCGATCTGTATCGACTGCGACCCGCGCGCGATCGACCGCCGGATCGAGCACCGCTTCCTGGACGTGCGGGCCGACTCCTTGGAGCACGCGCTCCAGCTCGCCACCGAGGCCCGCGACGCGCGCCGGCCCCTGTCGATCGGGCTGCTCGGCAACGCGGCGGAGCTGCTGCCCCGGATGCTCGCCGAAGGCGCGCCGATCGACATCGTCACCGACCAGACGTCGGCGCACGACCCGCTGGCGTATCTGCCGCTCGGTGTCGACTTCGACGACATGGCGTCGTACGCCGCCGAGAAGCCGGCCGACTTCACGCTGTGCGCCCGCGAGTCGATGGCGCGGCACGTGGAGGCGATGGTCGGCTTCATGGACGCGGGCGCGGAGGTCTTCGACTACGGCAACTCCATCCGCGGTGAGGCGCAACTGGCGGGCTACGAGCGGGCGTTCGCGTTCCCCGGGTTCGTACCGGCTTACATCAGGCCGCTGTTCTGCGAGGGCAGGGGTCCGTTCCGCTGGGCGGCGCTGTCCGGCGAGGCGTCGGACATCCACAAGACGGACAAGGCGATCCTGGAGCTGTTCCCCGAGGACGAGTCCGCCCACAACGCCTCGTTGCACCGCTGGATCAAGATGGCCGGCGAACGCGTCCGCTTCCAGGGCCTGCCCGCGCGCATCTGCTGGCTCGGCCACGGCGAGCGCGACAAGGCCGGTGAGCGCTTCAACGACATGGTCGCGAGCGGTGAACTCGCCGCGCCGGTCGTCATCGGCCGCGACCACCTGGACGCCGGGTCGGTCGCGTCCCCGTACCGCGAGACCGAGGCGATGCTCGACGGCTCGGACGCGATCGCCGACTGGCCGCTGCTGAACGCCATGGTGAACGTCGCCTCCGGCGCGACCTGGGTCTCCATCCACCACGGCGGCGGAGTCGGCATGGGCCGCTCGATCCACGCCGGCCAGGTGACGGTCGCCGACGGCACGGAGCTGGCGGCCGAGAAGATCCGCCGCGTCCTGACGAACGACCCGGGCATGGGCGTCATCCGCCACGTCGACGCGGGCTACGACATCGCGGAATCGGCCGCCGCCGAACACGGCGTCCGCATCCCGATGCGGGAGTCCGAGTGACACCGCCCGCCGGGTCGGCCGCGCCGGGCGGCGCCGACCCGCACCCGGGCGTGGGTGGCACGCCCGCCGTGGACGAGGCGCCGGGCGGCGCCCTCGGTGCGGTCTCCTTTCATGAGATGTGGCGTGACCTCGCGCCCATCGGACGGGACCCCGGCACCCGTGGGTACCGGCGCTACGCCTGGAGCGGTGCCGATCGGGAGTGCCGGGACTGGTTCCGCGCGCAGGCGGAGGCGCGGGGGCTGGTGTACGAGAGCGACCGGAACGGCAACCAGTGGGGGTGGGCCGGGGACCCGGACGCCGGGGACGCCGTCGTCGTCGGGTCGCATCTGGACTCCGTGCCCGACGGCGGCGCCTTCGACGGGCCGCTCGGTGTGGTCTCCTCCTTCGCCGCGCTCGACGAACTCCGCCGCAGGGGCGCGGAGTTCACCCGGCCGGTCGCCGTCACCAACTTCGGTGACGAGGAGGGTGCCCGGTTCGGGCTCGCCTGTGTCGGGTCCCGGCTCACCGCCGGGCAGCTCGGCGTCGCGCAGGCGCACGCCCTGCGCGACGGGGACGGCGTCCCGCTGCCGCGCGCCATGGAGGCGGCCGGTTACGACCCCGACGCCATCGGGCCCGACCCCGAACGCCTCGCCCGGATCGGCGCCTTCGTCGAGCTGCACGTCGAGCAGGGGCGCGCGCTCGACCTGACCGGTGACCCCGTCGGTATCGCCTCCTCCATCTGGCCGCACGGCCGCTGGCGCTTCGACTTCCACGGCGAGGCCAACCACGCGGGCACCACCCGCCTCGCCGACCGCCGCGACCCGATGATCAGCTACGCCGAGACCGTCCTCGCCGCCCGCCGCGAGGCGGCACTCGCCGGCGCTCTCGCCACCTTCGGCAAGATCGCCGTCGAACCCAACGGCGTCAACGCCATCCCCTCTCTCGTACGCGGCTGGCTCGACTCCCGCGCCGCCGACCAGGCCACCCTGGACACCGTCGTCACCGCGATCGAGGCGGCGGCCCACGAGCACGCCGAGCGCGCGGGCATCGACCTGAGAGTCGTACGGGAGTCCTTCACCCCCGTCGTCGAGTTCGCCCACGGCCTGCGCGACGAGGTCGGCCGGATCCTCGGCGGCCGGCTCCCCGTGCTCGGCACGGGCGCCGGGCACGACGCGGGTATTTTGTCCGGATCCATTCCGACCGCCATGCTGTTCGTACGGAACCCCACCGGCGTCTCGCACTCCCCGGCCGAGTTCGCGGCCGAGGACGACTGCGTGGCCGGGGTCCTCGCACTCGCCGACGTACTGGAAGGGCTGGCGTGCACGTGACCACGTACTGGCTGGAGCACGCCTGGCTCGACACCCACGTCGAACCGGCTGTCACCGTGACGGTCGCCGACGGGCGGATCACCGACGTCCGCACCGGGGACGACACCCCACCGCCCGGCGCCACGGCCCTGCGCGGGCTCACGCTCCCCGGCCTGGCCAACACCCACTCGCACGCCTTCCACCGCGCGCTGCGCGGCAAGGTCCAGGTCGGCTCCGGCACCTTCTGGACCTGGCGCGAGATGATGTACCGGGTCGCCACCCGGCTCACCCCGGACACCTACCACGCGCTCGCCCGCGCCGTGTACGCCGAGATGGCGCTGGCCGGCATCACCGCCGTCGGTGAATTCCACTATCTGCACCACGCTCCTGGCGGAACGCCCTACGACAATCCCAACGCGATGGGCGAGGCGCTGATCGCCGCCGCCGACGACGCCGGGATCCGGATCACCCTCCTGGACACCGCCTATCTCTCCTCCGGCATCTCCAAGCGCCGCGGCGGCAAGCCCCCGGACCGCCACCAGGTCCGCTTCTCCGACGGCACCGCGCACGCCTGGGCGGAGCGCGTCTCCGCCCTCGCGGACCGCTACGGCGGTGTCGGCGGGGACGCCGAGGACGGCAAGCACGACGACCACGTACGTGTCGGCGCCGCCATCCACTCCGTACGCGCCGTGCCCGCCGAGCAGCTGTCGACCGTCGCCGAATGGGCCGAGGCGAGGCAGGCCCCGCTCCATGTCCACCTCTCCGAACAGACCGCCGAGAACGACGCCTGCCTCGCCACCCACGACCGCACCCCCGCCCGTCTCCTCGCCGACCACGGCGTCCTCGGTCCCCGCACCACCGCCGTCCACAGCACCCACCTCACCGACGACGACATCGCCCTGCTGGGCTCCACCCGCACCGGCACCTGCATGTGCCCCACCACCGAACGCGACCTCGCCGACGGCATCGGCCCCGCCGCGCGGCTCCAGCACGCGGGCTCCCCCCTGTCCCTGGGCAGCGACAGCCACGCAGTGATCGACATCCTCGAAGAGGCCCGCGCCCTGGAACTCAACGAGCGGCTGCGCTCCCGCACCCGGGGCCACTGGACGGCCGCCGCGCTGATCACCGCCGCCACAGCCGACGGCCACGCGGCCCTCGGCAGGCCCGAGGGGGGCCGGATCGAGCGGGGCGCGCTCGCCGACCTCGTCACGATCGCCCTGGACTCCGTCAGAACGGTGGGGCAGGTGCCCAGACTGGGCGCCGAGGTCGCCGTATTCGCCGCGACAGCCGCGGACGTACGGCACACGATCGTGGGCGGTCGCCATCTCGTACGCGACGGTGCGCACACCCTGATCCCCGACGTGCCAGAAGCCCTTGCCCGGTCGATCGCGGCCGTACGCGGCTGAAGGAGAGCGCCCCCACGATGACGTCCGCCACCACGCGCACCAGCACCACCACGACCGCCATCACCAACATCGCCGCTCTGGTCACCAACGACCCCTCCCTCGGTGACGGATCCCCCATCGGTCTGATCCAGGACGCGGCCGTCGTCATCGACGGCGACCGCGTGCTCTGGGTCGGTGAATCAAGCAAAGCACCCGCCACTGACAACGCGGTCGACGCCGGCGGCCGGGCCGCCGTCCCCGGCTTCGTCGACTCCCACTCCCACCTCGTCTTCGCGGGCGACCGCACCCAGGAGTTCAACGCCCGCATGTCGGGCCGCCCCTACTCCGCCGGCGGCATCCGCACCACCGTCGCCGCGACCCGCGCCGCCACCGACGACGAGCTGAGCGCCAACGTCGCGAAGTACCTCGCGGAAGGTCTCCGCCAGGGCACCACCACCCAGGAGACCAAGTCCGGCTACGGCCTCACCGTCGCCGACGAGGCACGCGCGCTGCGCGTCGCGTCCCGGCACACCGACGAGGTCACCTATCTCGGGGCGCACATCGTGGCGCCCGAACTCGCCGACGACCCCGCCGCCTACGTCGACCTCGTCACCGGCGACATGCTCGACGCCTGTGCCCCGTACGCCCGTTGGGTCGACGTCTTCTGCGAGAAGGGCGCCTTCGACGGCGACCAGGCGCGCGCGATCCTCACCGCCGGCCGGGCGAAGGGCCTCCAACCACGCGTCCACGCCAACCAGTTGTCCTACGGACCCGGCGTCCGGCTCGCCGTCGAGGTGGACGCGGCCTCCGCCGACCACTGCACCCACCTCACCGACGAGGACGTCGACGCGCTCGCCCACTCGCGCACCGTCGCGACGCTGCTGCCCGGCGCCGAGTTCTCCACCCGCGCCCCATGGCCGGACGCGCGGCGCCTGTTGGACGCGGGCGCCACCGTCGCGCTGTCCACCGACTGCAACCCCGGCTCGTCCTTCACCTCGTCGATGGCGTTCTGTATCGCGCTCGCCGTACGCGACATGGGGATGACGCCCGACGAGGCGATCTGGTCGGCCACGGCGGGCGGCGCCGCCGCTCTGCGCCGTACGGACGTCGGACGCCTCACGCCCGGCGCCCGCGCCGACCTCGTCCTGCTGGACGCCCCGAGCCATGTCCATCTCGCCTACCGGCCGGGCGTTCCACTGACGTGGGGCGTCTGGCGCTCGGGCGAACGCCTGCACTGACCGGACAGGGGCCGGGGAGAGCGACGAACCCCGGCGGCGGGCAAGGGACTTGCCGCGCCGCCGGGGTCCGTGAACGGACAGAGCGTGGGTGTTACGCGTTCACCGACCACTTCTGGTTGGCCGCGCCCGTACATGTCCAGATCCGGGCGCGCGCCCCGTTGGTCGACGTGCCGCCGGTCACGTCCATGCACTTGTCCGCCTGGATGTTCACGACATCGTTCGCACCCGACACCGCCCAGCGTTGATTACCCGTGCCGGCGCAGTCCCAGAGCTGGAGCTGCGCGCCGTCGGCGGTGCTGTTGTCCTTGACGTCCAGGCACTTGCCCAGCGCCCGCAGCGAGTCGTTGGCGCCCCTGCTCCACTGCTGCGCGGCCGTGCCGTTGCAGTCGTAGAGCTGAACGGGGGTGCCGTTGGCGGGGTTCGCCGCCGCCACGTCCAGGCACTTGCCGCCGATGCCGGTGATCGACCCGCCGGTGCCACCGCCGCCGTCGGTCGTGACCCGCACGTAGTCGACGGTCAGGGTGCTCGGGAAGGGCGTGCTGCCGTTGGGGTCGCCGGGCCAGTAGCCGCCGACCGCGAGGTTGAGGATCAGGAAGAACGGCTTGTTGAACACCCATTCCCGGCCGCCCAGATCGGCGGGCGTACGGGTCTGGAAGACATTGCCGTCGACCGACCAGCGGATGGAGTTGGGCGACCAGTCGATCGCGAAGGTGTGGAAGGCGTCGGCGAACGCCTGGCCGCCGGGGAGGCTGTAGCCGGCGCCGATGCCGCCGGAGCCCGAGTAGCCGGGGCCGTGCAGTGTGCCGTGCACGGTGCCGGGCTCGAAGCCGACGTTCTCCATGATGTCGATCTCGCCGCTGTTGGGCCAGCCGACCTGGCCCATGTTGTCGCCGAGCATCCAGAACGCGGGCCACATGCCCTGTCCGCGCGGGACCTTCATCCGGGCCTCGACGCGGCCGTACTGCGCGGTGAACTTGCCGGCCGTGTTGAGCCGGGCGGAGGTGTACTCGCACCGGCCGTACCAGCACTGGTAGTTGCCGGGGTTGTCCTTGCGGGCGGTGATGACGAGATTGCCCTGGCCGTCGAGCGCGGCGTTGTTGTTGCCCGCCGTGTAGAACTGCCGCTCGTGGTTGTTGACGTTGTCGCCGGTCTCGATCTGCCATCTACTGCCGTTGACAGCCGATCCGGCGGGACCGTCGAAGTTCTCGTCGAACGTGACGGCCGCGGCAGCCTTCGTGCCGTTGGTGTCGCTCGCGGCACTGATACGGGGCTCGGGCGAGGGCGTCGCCGCTCCGGCGGGCATGGCCGTGGCCAGGCTCGTACAGGTGAGAAGAGCCACGGCGTACAGCGTCACACGACGCCGCAGGGGGGTTCGCACAGGTCATCACTTCACTTCTCGTGGGGGCATGCGCATGACATTCAGGACGGTGGAGCACAGGTGGGGCACGGGTTGAACACAGTTATTTCAATACTTGATTTAAGGGAGGGCGGGAGAGGCCGTCAAGGCGTTGGTATGGACCAAAGTTCTTGACGACCCGTCACCCAACTACCCCAACGACACCGGAAGTTGCTGCACGCTGTTGCCCACGAAGCTCGCGTGGCGCGGCAGTTCCGCCTCCGTGACCGCGACGTCCAGGTCCGGGAAACGGGTGAACAACCGCTCCAGAGCGATCGTCGCCTCCATCCGGGCCAGCGACGACCCCAGACAGAAGTGCGCGCCGTGCCCGAGCGAGAGATGGCGGGTGGCCGAGCCCGTGGCGTACCGGGTGAGGTCGAAGACGTCCGCGTCCTCGCCGTGCGCGGCCTTGTCCCGGCCCGCCGCCGAGTAGCCCGCCAGGACCGGCGTGCCCTGCGGGATCACCGTGCCGTCCACCGTCAGGTCCCGGGTCGGATAGCGGAACGGGAAGAAGCTCACCGGGCTGTCCCAGCGCAGCGTCTCCTCGACCACGTCCGACCAGCTCGCCTTGCCCGTCTGGACCAGTTCGAGCTGATCGCGGTGGCGGCACAGCGCGCGCACCGCGTTGGTGATCAGATTGAGTGTCGTCTCGTGCCCGGCGATGATCATCAGCAGCAGGGTGCCGATGAGTTCCTGCCCGCTCAGCCGGTCGCCGTCCTCCTCGCGCGCCGCGATCAGCGCACTGGTCAGGTCCTCGCCGGGATTCTCCGTACGGGAGGCGGCCACCGCGCTCAGTACGGCCACGATGTCCCGGTTGGCGGCCATCGCGTCCTCGGGGGCGATGTCCGTCGCGACGATCTGGTTCGACAGATGGTGCAGCTGGTCGTGGAACTCCGGGTCCACACCGAGCAGTTCGGCGATGACACCCATGGGCAGCGGCAGCGCGAAGTGCTCGCGGAGATCGACGACCCCGGCCCCGTCCCGGCCGTCCTGCCCGCCGGCCGCCGCCAGATTGTCCAGCAGCTCCGCCGTCACCTCCTCCACCCGCCCGCGCAGCGCCTCCACCCGCCGCGCCGTGAACGCCTTGCTCACCAGCGAGCGCAGCCGCCGGTGGTTGTCGCCGTCCGCCGTCGTCATGCCCTGCACGGTCGCGAACGTCTTCAGCGGCCACCCGTCGGGGATCCGCCCCTCCCGCAGCGCGGTGAAGTGCGCGGCGCCCTTCGCGACATCGGGATGCGCCAGGAACTCCTTCAGCGCGTCGTGCCCGATGACCGCCATCGCCTCGACCTCACCGGGGAGTACGACGGGGGCCACCGCCCCGCGCGCGAGCAGGCGCGCGTTGGCGGCGTGCGGGCAGCCGCCGGACGGATCCATCCGGTGCGGGGCGGCGGCGGACGGGTCGGGGGTGGCAGCGGCGGGGGGCGTGCTCGGCTCGGGGCTCAACAGGGCTCTCCTCAACTCCGCGTCGCGCGTGGTCCACGCGGCAACTGCGGTTCGGTGAAGCGGACGGGAAGGGCCGCCAGGCCCTTGCTCCAGGGCGACTTGATCCAGGCCAGCTCGGCCTCCGGCACGGCCAGTTCGAGATCCGGCAGCCGGTGCCTGATCGTGTCGACGGCGGTACGGGTGATCAGCCTGGCCGGGTCCTGGGCCGGGCAGGTGTGCGGCCCGGCCCCGAACGCCAGATGGGAACGGTTGCCGACGACGGGTATCCCGTCCTCCGGCAGGATGTCGGGGTCGGCGTTCGCCGCGGCCAGACCGAGGATCAGCATGTCCCCGGCCCGGATCTCCTGCCCGCCGAACCGCAGATCGCGGGTGGCGTACCGGGCGGGGAAGTTCTGCGTCGGCGGGAAGCGCCACAGCACCAGGTCGAGCGCGTCGTCGACGCTCAGATGACCGCCGCTGAGCGAGGACCGGAACGCCGGGTCGCACAGCAGGATGCGCAGGGTGGTGGCGATCCAGTTCACCGTCGTCTGGTTGCCCGCGACGAACATCACCACCAGGTTGTGCAGCACCTCCTCGTCCGTCAGCCGCGCCGGATGGTGCAGCAGCGCGGAGGTGACGTCGTTGCCGGGCCGGTGGCGCTTCTCCTCGATCAGGGAGAGCAGGATCGCGCCCATGCGCTTGCTCGCGTCGGCGGATTCGGCGTTCGCCACGGCCAGCCCCGCGATGGCCTTCACCAGCTCCTGCCCCGTCGGCTCGTCGAGCCCGAGCAGGCCGGTGATCACCATCAGCGGCAGCTTGCGCGCGTAGTCCGACACCAGATCGGCCTCTTTGCGGTCGGCGAACTCGGCGATCAGCCGCTCGGCCGTCGCCCGTACGCCGCGCCGCAGTTCGTGCCCGTTGATCCTGGACAGCGCGTCCGACACGGCCGCCCGCATCCGGCGGTGCTGCTGCCCGTCGGCGAACAGCAGCGCAGGCCGCCAGCCCACCATCGGCAGGATCGGCGAGTCCGCGGGCACCAAGCCCTCGCGCAACTGGCGCCAGCGGCGCGGGTCGTGGGAGAAGTCCTGCTCCTCGCGGGTCAGCCGCAGCAGTTCGGGGTGGCCGAGGACCAGCCAGGCCGTGATGTCGGGCGCGACGGTGACCGGGGCCACCGGGCCGTGATCGGCGCGCAGTTGCTCGTACAGGAGGGGCATCCGGTCCCCGTCGAGCTGTTCCCCGTAGATGGGCGTCGCGGACGCGGGCGTCACCGAGGGCGAGGGGGTGGGGGCGGGCGTGGTCATGTGGACTCCGGCGTCATGAGGACTCGGCGGCGAGGAGGAGGTGGCGTACGAGGGCGATCAGCGCCATGACCGAGGACCGCTCGTCCCGCGCGTCGCAGGACACCAGCGGTGTCTCCGGCAGCAGGTCGAGCGCCGCGCGCAGCTCGGCGTCGCTGTGCGCGGGGCTGCCCGGGAAGACGTTCACGGCGACGGCGAACGGCAGCCCAAGGTCCTCCAGATGGCCGAGCGCGTCGAAGGACGCGGTCAGATCGCGGGTGTCCACGAGGGCGAGCGCGCCGAGCGCGCCCCGCGCCAGATCGCGCCAGGCGGGCAGGAAGCGCTGCTGCCCCGGCGTACCGAAGAGGTAGAGGACCAGCTCGCCGTCGATCGTCATCCGGCCGAAGTCCAGGGCGACGGTGGTGGTGGCCTTGGCCCGGTCGACGGTCACATCGACCGAGGCGCCCGCCTGGGTCATCACGGCCTCGGTACTGAGCGGCTTGATCTCGGAGACCGTACCGATGAACGTCGTCTTGCCGACGCCCAGCGGCCCGACGACCATGATCTTCGCCGCGCCGGCGACGCTCGATCTGACGTACTTGCCGGAGGCGTCCGGGAGGCCGGACGGCCCCGGCGGCGCGTCCGCCGCGTCCGGCGCCTCGGCCGCGGAGGCCTCAGAGGCGGCTTTCGAGGCCATGGAGGACCTTTCTCAGCATGGTCACATCGGCTCGTTCGGCCGGCGGTATGGGCGGGCGGGTCACGATCAGTCCCCAGTCGATGAGGTCGGCGAGCAACACCTGCACCACGGAGGGCGGTTGGCCGAGATGTGCCGACACCTCGGCCACCGACAGCAGCCCCTGACAGTGCGTCAGGATGATGCGGTGCTCCGGCTGGAGGGTCGCCGGCGGGACCGTTTCCGCGGCCACCACCAGCGATTCCCAGGACAGTGGTTCGACTCCGGCGTCCGCCCTCCCGCCGGTGATCACGTATGGGCGTACCGCCGACGTGGGCCGGTCGTCGGGGCGTTCCGTCATGACGACGGGCTCACCGGATCCCGGGGCTGGCTGCTCAGGTGGCTGCCGATCTTCACGACCAGCAGCTGCATCTGCTGGGCCACCAGGCCCACATCGGCGTCGGTCTCGGTCGCGGCCCCCAACTGGGCACCCACACCGGCCGAGGTGAAGAGGACGAAGCCCTGGTCGGACTCCAGCATCAACTGCCGTACGCCGGCGCCGCTCCCGAACAGCAGCCCCGCCGTGGACCGGCCCGTCATGGTCAGCGCGGCGGACGCGGCGGCGAGCGATTCGGCCTCGGCCACGCTCAGTTCGGACACGGCACCCTTGAGATTCTCGGCGGACGCGTGGCCGAGCCGCAGGCCGTCCTCCGAGACGACCACGGCGTGTCTCACGCCCGGGATCTCGGTCAGCGGGCGGAGCATCCACCCGAGGTCGGGGAGTCGGGAGATCGTTCCGGTCACTCTTCCGGTCACTGCCGGCCTCCGTCGTGTTGGTCGGGCACTTCGCTGTCCTGGACGGCCGCCGCCCGGCCACGACGCGAGCCGGACACCACGCTGGTGATCGACGCGCGCGCCGCTTCGGGGGTCCAGGCGGGGTCGGGCTGCGCTTGCTGTGGGGGTTGCGGCCGCGACGCCTGTGGTGCCTGTTCCCGTGCCCGGTCCTGATCCGCCGCGGTGGCGGGGTCCCGCCGCCGGCTGCGGCGGCGCGGCAGCCCGCCGGGCCCGTCCTCGGCGCGTACGGGGGCGGCGGCCGTCCGCTCGTGCTCACGCTCGTCACCGGCCGAGGAGGCGCCCGCCGAGACGGGCACCGGCTCCGCCGGAAAGTGCGACAGCGGTTCGGTCAGCAGCCGGTGCGGTACGAAGGTGACGGCCCGGGTCCCGCCGTACGCCGACGCGCCCGTCAGCTCCACGTTGAAGCCCATCTCCCGGCACCAGCGCCCCACGCACGCCAGCCCCAGCCTCGGCACGGCACCGAGCCGCGTCAGGTCCAGCTCGTCCCTGAGCTGCGACATCGCCTGGTGCAGTACGTCCGGCGGCATTCCGAGACCCGCGTCGTCGATCTCCACGACGGCTCCCGCGCCGACCTCCCGGATCGTCACGATCACCTGGGTGCGGGAGGGCGAGAACACGGTCGCGTTCTCCAGGAGTTCGGCGATCGCGTGCATCAGCCCCTCGACGGCCGGCGGCACCACGAACAGCGTCTGCCCGCCGTGCACCTCCACCCGCCCGAACTCCACGATCCGCGACTGCGCGCCGCGCACGCAGTCGTACAGCGAGACCGGCTGCGACTCGCGCCTGGCCGGCCAGATCCCGCACATCACGAGGAGCGTCTGGGCCTTGCGGGTCATCTGCGAGGCGGCGTGGTCGGCCTTCATCACGTCCGCCATCAGGCGCGGGTCGTCGATGGCGCGCTCCACGTGGTCGAGTACCCGCTGCTGCACCGTGGCCATCGCGTGCATGTTGCGGGCGACGGACTCGAAGGCCGTCTGCACCGAGTCGCGCAGCCCGCGCTCGCGCCGTACCCCCTCGTCCGAGCCGAGGGCGGCGACCACCGAGGCCAGCGCCCGCGCGAAGTCCTCGCCGGTGTCGGCCTCGGGCGCGACCGGTCCCGGAACACCGTCCAACCGCCGTCCCGCGCGCACCCGTTCGACGATGGCGGGGACGCGCACCGCCGCCAGATGGGCCACCTCGGCGCCCCGCGCGGCGGCAGTCCGCCGCTCCCGGTCCCGGTCGGCACGTTCGGCGCCCAGCCGCCGGTACAGCGCCAGCACCCAGGCGAGGAGCAGCACGGTCAGGGCCGCGCAGCCGCCCGCGAGCGCCTGGCGCCACTCCGCCGTGGACACCCGGCCGATCAGGAAGGCGGCGACGGCGGCGATCACGAGGACTCCGAGCCACCACAGCGCCCGTCTGCTCCGTCTGTTCGCCGGTCGGTTCAACACGGCGACCCCGACACGACAGGCGTGGATACGGCGGCTAGCACGGAGACCGGGCCCCTTCCAGGACTCGTCGGACACGTCGGGCTCGCCGATGGGGTGATCGCGAGCACCCAGATCCTACGAGCAATGTGCCTGATTGGGGCGGGAGTTGCTCAACTACTGTCACTCGGCGGCACGGGTCGGGCACCATCCGCACACGTGGATGCCGGGGGCCGCGGGGGCATACGGGCTGGCCGCGCGGTGTGAACCCGTCCCGCACACCGGCACCCCCGTCACCATCGGACCCATGTACAGGTTCACCCGCCGTGTCGGCCGCGATACGCCTCCGTCATGACATTGCCGACTGGCCCTGTACCGGAGGGATTTGGACCGGTACCGTCCTGTTCGGCGCGAGACGAGCGACGACCGGGGGGTCGAGTTGAGCGACGTACGCGTACGTGGTGCCGCCGCCGCCCGCATCCGTGTGATGCGGCCGGGGGAACTGGACGCGGGGGAGATGGAGCGCTGGCGGGAGTTACGGGCGCTGTCCGGCGCGCCCGGGAATCCCTTCATGGAACCGGAGTTCACCCGCGCCGTCGGCCGCGTCCGGCCTGGTGCCAGGGTCGCGGTCATCGGGGGCGGGGGAGCGGGAGGGGCGCCGGTCGGCTTCTTCCCGTACGAGAGAGGCCCGTTGGGGCAGGGCCGCGCGATCGGGTTCGGGGTCTCCGACAGCCAGGGGACGGTGCTGGGCCCGGAACACACGCTCACGGCGGCCGAGTTGCTGCGCGCCTGCTCGCTCACCAGCTGGGAGTTCGACAACCTCGAAGCGGGCCAGACGCTGTTCGTCCCGGACGCCGCGGAGGAGTTCGACTCCCCGGTCATCGACATCGGCCAGGGCTACGAGGCGTACGAGGCGGTCCTGCGCGCCGGATCGCCCAAGTTCTTCCGTACGACGACCGCCAAGGAACGCAGACTCGCCCGGCAGGCCGGCGAGGTCCGGTTCGTCTTCGACGAGCGCGATCCGGCGGCCCTCGACACCCTCATGGGGTGGAAGTCGGCGCAGTACCGCAGGACGGGCCGGCGCGACCGGTTCGCCAAGGAGTGGATCAGCACGCTGGTACGGCAGTTGGCGGCCGACCACACACCCGACCGCACGCCCGGCTGCTCCGGGGTCCTCTCCGTGCTGTACGCCGCGGACCGTCCGGTCGCCGCGCACTTCGGCCTCCGCTCACGCACGGTCCTCTCGTGCTGGTTCCCCGCGTACGACACCGACTTCGCCAAGTACTCGCCGGGTCTCATCCTCCATCTGCGGATGGCCGAGGCGGCGGCCGGCGCCGGGATCGGCCTGCTCGACCTCGGCCGTGGCGCCGCCGAGTACAAGGACGCGCTCAAGACCGGTGACCTGCGGGTGTACGAGGGGGCCTCGGTACGGCGCGGGCCGCGGGCGGCCCTGTACCGGCTCAGCCGCGAGCCCTCGCGCCGCGCGCACAGCTTCGTACGGAACCGGCCGAAGCTGGCCGGATACGCGCAACGGGCCCTGAACCAGGTCGGCCGGCTGCGGGACCGGTGACCCGGCACCACATGAGGGGAGGCATCATGCCGCGCACTCCGAGCACGTCCTCACGACTGACATCACGGCTGACTGCGCAGTTGACGTCGCGGTTGACATCACCGCTGACACCACCGCCGACATCAGCGCAGACGTCGCGATCACTGCTGCGCGACGTCCGTGTCGCCGATCTCGACCTGGACCTGGACCCGGACCTGGCCCCGGACGGCGGGGGCGAGGGCGAGGTGGTGCTGTCACTGACCCCCGCCCCCGGCGGCCCGCCCGTTCGCGCGGGCGCCGTCTACGCCCTCGTACGGCTCCGGGGGCGCCCCGTCGCCACCGTCCTCACCACCGTCCCGGACGGCGCCGACCCCGCCGGCGTACTCACCGCGGCTTTCCTCGCGCGGGGCCCGAATCACGACCGACAGCCCGACCGGACAAGCCTGTTGAGCGGTGTGACACCACCCCGTACGACAGTCGTCGTCGCCACCCGCGAGCGCGCGGACACGCTCGGCCGGGCGCTCGACTCGCTCCTCGCGCAGGACCACCCGGACTTCCGCGTCGTGGTCGTCGACAACGCGCCCGTCACGCCCGCCACGCGCGAACTGATCGACGCCCGCTACGCGGACCGTCTCACCTATGTCCACGAACCGGTTCCCGGACTGGCCACCGCCCACAACGCGGGCGTCGCCGCCACCGACAGCCCCGTCGTCGCCTTCACGGACGACGACGTCGTCGCCGACCCGCACTGGCTCTCCGCGCTCACCGCGCCGTTCGCGGCCGACCCCCGCACCGGCTGCGTCACGGGCCTGATCCTCCCCGCCCGCCTCACCACCCCCGCGCAGGTTCTCCTGGAGAGCCACGGCGGCTTCGCGAAAGGCTTCGCCCCGCGTCTCCACGACCCGGCCGCGCCACCCGCCGACGAGCCGCTGTTCCCCTTCACGGCGGGCAGTTTCGGCTCCGGGGCCAACATGGCGTTCCGGGTGTCCGCGCTGCGCGCCGTCGGCGGCTTCGACCCCGCCACCGGCACCGGCACCCCCGCCAGGGGCGGCGACGACCTCTACGCGTTCGTCCGGATCCTGACCGCCGGACACCGGCTGCGCTACACGCCCGACGCGCTGGTCTGGCACCACCACCGTGAGACCTGGCAGGACCTGCGGAACCAGGCGTACGGCTACGGCGCCGGCCTCACCGCGTACCTCACCGCCGTCCTCTGCCGCCACCCCGCCCTCCTGCCCGCGCTGCTCGCCAAGCTCCCGCGCGGCCTGGCCCACGCCCGCGCCATCACCGCCCACCGGGACGGACATCCGGCCGGCGCTCCAGACGCTCCCGGCGCTCCGGTCGGCGCTCCAGACGCTCCCAGCACTCCGGCCGGCGCTCCACCCGCTCCCGGCGCGCACGGCGCCCTCGGCCACCCGTGGCCGCGCACGCTGTCCCGGCTGGAGCGCAGAGGCATGCTGTACGGCCCCCTGGGCTACGCCAAGGCCCGCTGGGGGAGACGGTGACGCGCCCGACCGGCGGCTCCCCCTCCCGCGTCCCGGTGCTGCTCTACCACGCCGTGATGGACGACCCGCCCGCCTGGATCGCCGAATTCACCGTGACACCACGGCAGTTCACCGCCCAACTCGACGCGGTCGTGGCCACCGGCCGTACCCCCGTCCCGATCAGCGCGCTCGCCGACCGGCTGACCCGTGGCGCCCCGCTGCCGCCCCGCCCCGTCGTCCTGACCTTCGACGACGGATTCGCCGATCTGCCGGGCCCGACCGCCGAGGCGCTCGCCGAACGCGCTCTGCCCGCCACCGCCTATCTCACGACCGGCGCCATCACCCCGGGCCGCGGCAGCCTGCTGCCGCCCGCCCCGATGATGACGCTCGCCCAGGCGCCGTCGCTGGAGGGGCACGGCCTGGAGATCGGCGCGCACACGGTCACCCACCCGCAGTTGGACACGCTCCGCGGGCCCGAACTCGACCGCGAGCTGGGGGAGTCGAAGGCCGCGCTCGAAGACGTGCTGGGCCACGAGGTGACGCATCTCGCCTACCCGCACGGCTACAACAGCCGCACCGTGCGCGGGGCCGCGCGCCGCGCCGGATACGCCTCCGCCGTCGCCGTACGCCACGCGCTCAGCTCCGAGACGGACGAGCCCTACCGCATCGCCCGCCTCATCCTGCGCCGCGGCCACACGGTGGCGGACGTGCAGGCATGGATGGCGGGGGAGGGCGCGAGAGCGGCGCCGTTCCCCGACTCGGCGGCAACGGTGGGCTGGCGGCTCTACCGCAGGGCCCGCGCGGTGGCGCGCGGCCCGCGCTTCGCGGGATGACGGAGATGGCGGAGATGGCGGAGATGGCGGAGATGACGGAGATGTGCGGGAGATGCGCGAGAGCCACGCAAAAGCGCAGAGAGTTCCTATAATTCGCTGAAGGGGACACCACAGGGGTGGGGGGAGTCGCACCGTGCAACCACGCGCGCCCGCGTTGGCAGAGGCTCCGGCTCCGGCGGCCCCGCCACTCTCCGAGCCGACGGACCGCCGCGGGCTCCCACGCCTCTTACGCCCTCAACCGCTGCTCTCCTGGCTCCCGTTGCTCGCCGCGACCGCCCTCTGGGCGTACGCGCTGCCGCGAATCGGCTTCCGTTCCATGGGCGACTACGGGCTCCTCGACCGGTTCCCCGCCGCGTTCTACATCGCGCTGGCCCTGCTCACCGGCGGATTCCTGGCCGCCCTGCGCCGCGCCGGAACCGCGCCCTGGTGGCCCGCCGCCTACTGCGTCGCGCTCCTCGTCGCGCTCAAGGCGCCACCCGCCGTGCTGTACGACTCCGTGCGCTACCCCTGGGCCTCCAAGCACGACGCCGTCGTCAACCAGCTCCTCCTCAACGGTGAACTGCGCCCGAACGGCGCCCTGTCGGGCAACATGTCCGCCTACGACCAGTGGCCCGGCTTCTTCACCCTCACCGGCGGGCTGGTGCGTGCCTTCGGCGTGGACAGCGCGGCGGTGTTCCTCAACTGGGCGCCGATCGCGCTCGGTCTGCTGATGATGCCGGTGCTCGTACTGCTCTACCGCACCTTCACCGAGGACTGGCGGCTGGTGTGGAGCGCCGTCTGGATCTTCCAGCTCGCCAACTGGGTGGGGCAGGACTATCTGTCGCCGCAGGGCTTCGCGTATCTGCTGCACCTGTCCGTGCTCGTCGTCGTCCTGCGCCACTTCGTGCTGCCGGGGTCGGCGGGCAGGCTGCGCGACCGGTCGTTCCTGGACCCGGCGTCCGCCGCCGTGCCACCGCCCACCGGCACCCGGCAGCGCGCCGTCTGCGTGGCCGTCCTGGCGCCGCTGATCCTGGCCGTCAACGCCTCGCACCAGCTCACGCCGGTGATGCTCTGCGTCTCGCTGTTCGCCCTGACCCTCACCCGCCGCTACCGCAACTACGGGCTGCTGGCCGTCGCCGCGCTGATCATGCTGGCCTGGGACCTGACGATGGGACGGCCGCTGTTCGTCGAGACGCTGGGCACCCTGCGCGACTCGCTCGGCGAGCTGACCCAGAACTCACGCGCCGGATACGCCGGTGAACTCACCGGCCCCGGCCCCGAACTCGCCGGTCGCGCCAACGTGTTGATGGTGCTCGCCGTCGCGGCGCTGGCGGGCGCGGCCCTCTTCCTGCGGCGCCGGCTCGTCCGCGCCGCGCTGCCGCTGCTGCTCGTGTCGCTCGCGCCGGTCCCGCTGTTCGTCGTGAACGACTACGGCGGCGAAATGCTCTTCCGGGTCTACCTGTTCGGGCTGCCGGGCGCCGCCTTCTTCGCGGCGGCGACGCTCGTGCCCGCGGCCGGGCGGGCACGGGGGAGAGCGCGGCGACGGGCCGCCGCGCTCACGCTGCACGGCGCGCTGCCCGTCGCCCTCGTCGCACTGCTGGCCGGGTTCCTGCCCTCGTACTACGGCAAGGAGAAGATGTACTACACCCCGCCCGCCGAGACCGCGCTCGTCACCCGCGCGATCGACAGGGCACCCGACGGCGCGCTGATCCTCGCCACCACCGGCTCCTTCCCGCAGGCGCTGCACCGCTACGACCACGTCGAGCACTGGTTCTTCGCCGAGCAGGAACTCCCCGAGAACGAGCGGATGCTGGCCGACCCCGCGCGCCATCTGGCCGACGGCATCCCGCCCGGCACCGACGCGTACGTGATCCTCACCCGCACGCAGGACATCTACGCGGCCGGCGAAGGGCTCCTGCCACCGGGCGGCTTCGACACACTGCGGTCACGGCTCGCCGCCTCGCCGCTGTTCCGGACCGTGGAGGAGCACCCGTACGGCATCGTCCTTCAGTACCGGCCACCCTCGGGGAGCGACGGTCCATGACTTTCGATCATTTACGGCTCCGAGTACCGCTGGCCCTCGCCGGCTGGGGCGCGCTCGCCGCGACCGCGCTGCCCGGCGGTTCACCACTGCGCTGGATCCCGGTGTCGCTGTTCATCTGCTTCGGACCCGGCCTCGCGCTCCTCCACCCGCAGCGCGGCCCGCTGCGCCCGGCCGCCCGCATCGAGGCGGTCGCCCTCGCCGCGCCGCTCAGCCTCGCCCTCGCGGTCACCGTCACCACCACGCTCTTTCTGGTGCGCGGCTTCTCGGCCACGGCCTTCCTGGTTACACTCGCGGCCCTCACGACCGTCGCCGCCGCCCTGCCGGGACTGCCGCTGCCCGCCGCGACGCGCGGCGCGGTCGGCGGCGACCGGAGGAAGGGCCGCTGATGGCGGTACGGCTCAGCACGGTCGAGAAGCAGGCGTACACCGTGGTCGTCCTGGTCGCCGTCGGGCTGCTCATCGCCGGGATCGGGATCTGGGCCACCGAGTCGGACGGACCGGGGGACGGCTGCGCGGCGACGGACCGGCTGGAACCGCCGTGCGGCGCGTGGTGGGGGGCGTACGTCCCGTACGCGGAGGACGGCCCGGCGGACGGCTCGCTGACCAGGGCGGTCCACGCCTTCGAGAAGAAGATCGGCCGCAGGCTCGACCTCGTCTACAACTACCACGACATGTCGAACACCGAGCTCGACGGACAGCTCCTCACCCCCGACGAGCGGGAGCTCGGCGAGGACCGGATGCTGATGCTGGCCTGGGAGTCCACGATCTGGCGCGAGCCGCACCACGAGAACTGGACCGAGGACCAGCTGGGTTGGGCGAACATCGCCTCCGGCCGCCACGACGCGCAGATCATCGACCCGCAGGCGCGCCGCATCAAGGAGTACGGCGACGAACACGGCAAGCGGATCTTCCTCTCCTTCGACCAGGAGGTCGACGCCCGCATCAAGGAGGGCGCGGGCACCCCGGACGAGTACGTCGCCGCCTACCGCCATCTCCGCGACCGCTTCGACGAGTTGGGCGTCGACAACGTGGTGTGGGTGTGGACGGTCTCCGGCTATCTGGGCAGCGCGGACGACATGGCGGCGCTGTATCCGGGGGACGACTACGTCGACTGGATCGGCATGGACCAGTACAACTACTTCCTCTGCCACGACACCACCGACTGGAAGGACTTCGACCGCAGCCAGCGCCCCACGTACGACTGGCTACGGGCGAACATCTCCGCCGAGAAGCCGCTGATGCTGGCGGAGTTCGGCACGGTGCCGGATCCGGCGGACGCCGACAGACAGCGCGACTGGTACGCGCGCATCCCGGAGGCGGTGCGGACGATGCCGTCGGTGAAGGCGCTGGTCCAGTGGAACAGACCGGTGCCGGGCGACGACTGCGACCTGACGGTCAACGAGGGCCCGGGGCTCGAGGGTTACCGCGAGGCGGGCGCCGACGACTACTTCGGCCAGCCACTGCCGCGATGAAAGCCCGTCCGGCGGCCACATGCCGGCCCGCCCGGCGGTCGAGGACGAGGGCGGGGGCGAGGACGGGACCGTCACCGCGCGGCGCCGGTCACCCGGTCCCGAACAGCACGCCGTACGCCGTCGGCACGAACGCGTCGGCCCGCCGGAACCGCCGCGAGGCCACCGCCGCCACCGCCGTCCCCGTCCCCGGGCAGAACCCGAGGAACGCCTGCTGCCCGCTCGTCGCCCCGCAGTGGAAGTACGCCGGACCGTCGTCCGTCGGGTGCTGGAACCACGTGAGGGTGTGCGTGTGCGCCTTGCCGATGCCGCGACGCAGTACGGGGCGGCGTACCGCGCGCAGCGCGTCCGCCAGCGACGGTGTGCGCTCCGGCCGCAGATGCGCCTCCAGGAAGGTGAGCAGATCGTGCGGGGTGGCCCGGACCGCACCGGCCGCCGCGAAGCCGCCGATACGCAGCGGGGGCACCTCGGTCACCCCGTCCCCGGCGTGCCCGACCGCGTCGGCGGCGTCGTCCGCGCCGCCGGCACGGCCACCCGCGAGCGTCGACGTACCGGCCAGCCCCAGCGGCGCGAGGACCTGCTCCGCCATCAGCGCGTCCCAGCCCGTGCGGGTCGCGGCGCAGAGCGCGTGCCCGAGCGCGGAGACGGCGAAGTTGGAGTAGTGCCAGCGCGTGCCCGGCCGGTGGCGCGGACGCGCCCGCAGGAACGCGTCGACCACGCGGTGCGCGGGATATCCGGCGAACGGATTGGTCGTCCAGTGCGGCAGTGCCTGCCGGTAGAAGTCACGTGGCAGGGCGGGCAGTCCGGACGTGTGGGTGATCAGATGGCGCAGGGTGATCGGCGCGACGGGCCGGGGCGGCCGGGGTCCGAAGCAGGCCGCCGCCGAGTCGTCGTACGCGACTTGACCGCTCCGCGCGAGCTGGGCCAGCAGCAGGCCCGTGTACGGCTTGGACGCGGACCCCGTCTCGTAACGCAGCCCCTCCGCGCCGGGCGAGGCACGGACGGTGCGGTGTCCCTGCACGGAGACGGCGAAGACGACGTCCGGGGCGTCCACCGCGCGCACGGCCGCGTCGAGCCGTTCGTGCGGCGTACCGGCGAGGGCGGCGCGCGCGCCGTCCGCCCGTACCGTCGTGATCTCGTGCTCGCTCATGACGCCACGGGCGCCGACAGCCGTGCCATGGCGCGCGAGGTGGCGAGTACGGAGGCGAAGGCGGCGACCAGCGTCGGGTGGTAGACGATGTCGAACACGTCGTCCCCGCTGCCCTCCGGCATCTCGCGCACGGTGGGCATCGCGCCGTCGGGCTGCTGCGCGGCGGCGAGGCCGCGCCACGCCCGCGCGTCCAGGGTCGGTTCGGGCAGACAGGCGTCCACGACGAGCAGTTCGCCGAGCAGGTCCCAGCGCTCCAGGTCGAGCCAGTCGTCCAGCCAGACCGGCAGCCAGGCGGCGAGATAGTCGGCGATGCCGGCCGGCAGCCCTTCCGGTCGCCGGCCCCAGTCGGTGAGATGGAAGACCGTGTGGGTGATGTCGTACCCGATGTGGCCCTCCACGGTCCACGGCTCGGGTGTGCGGGCGAGCCAGGTGTGCCGGGCGGCCTCCTCGACCGGGGTGCTCGGTGCCAGCCCGAAGCGCCGCTCGTACGTGGAGATGCCCAGGCGCCGGACGGGCAGCACCTCCAGGGCGGCCCAGCTGCCGAGCCGGTGGTTGAGGCGTACGGCGCGCTCGGTCTCCGGTTCCTCGTAGCCCATCTCCTTGAACGGCAGATAGACCTCGAAGGGGATGGGCGAGATCGGTTCCTGCCGCTGGCCGCGCGCCAGCATCCGCCCGCCGTCGAGGGCGTCGCGCCACAGATGGTCCATCAGCCCCCGGGCGAGGGAGGCCTGCCGTGAGCCCGCCACCCCTTCCCGGAACAGGATCTTGCAGATCATGGCGGCTTCGCCGATCGGTTTGAAGCGCTCCATGAAGCCGATCTCGGGGTCGGCGTCGAGTTCGAGCCGGAAGCCGGCGCGGTTGGTGTGCAGCCACTCCATCGCCCGCGCGCCGACACCGTGGATGAGCTTCGTGTGCGCGGCGCCCGCGCTGCCGGTGTCGTCCGCGATGCCGGTGCCGTCCGCGTTGCCGGTCTCGTCCGTGTCGTCCGTGCTGTCCGTCGTCATGCGACGCCTCCTTGTACGGCCGGCAGGTGGGCGTCGGCCAGCGTGGCGGCGAACGCGGCCATCAGCGTGGAGTGGTAGCAGTAAGCGAAGTCCCTGGCCGGCTCGTGCGGGCGCCCGGCGCCGTTCTCGGGGATGCCTCCGGCCGCGTCCTGCACCTCGGCGATGCGCGCCCACGCGCTCTCGACGGTGCGGGCGGTCCCCGTGTCCGACGAGACGTCGGGGAGGCTCGCGGCGACGGCGAGCAGTTCGCAGCTCAGGTCCCACTGCTCCGCCTCCAGACAGGTGTCCAGCCAGGCAGGCAGCCACAGCGCCAGATAGTCGCGCAGCTCGGCCGGCATCCAGTGCGGCGCGTTGCCCCAGTCGGTGAGGTGGAAGACGACATGCGTCAGCCCGTAACCCGCCGTCCGCTCGAACGTCCACGGCTCCGGCAGCCCGCCCAGCCAGGTGCGCGCGAACGCGGCCGAGGACTCCCCGTACGGTGTGAAGCCCACGCGCCGCTCGGAGTTGAGCACGCCGAGGCGCCGGTTCGGCTCCTGCTCGATCCGTGCCCAGCCGCGGGTACGCCGCACCGTGGCCGTCAGCTCCTCGAACCCGGTGTGCCGGAGTCCGGCGGTGGCGAAGGCCGCGTAGATCTCCAGCGGATACGTCGTGAAGGGCTCGCCGCGCAGCAGGTCGAGGAAGAGCCCGCCCCGCCCGGTCTGCTCCCACGCGAAGTCCAGCAGCTCCGACGCGCGCCGGTGCCGGTCGGAGCCGGGCGCGCTGTGCGTCAGGATCGAGTGGCTGAGCTGGGCCAGCTCCCCGAGCGGCTTCAGCGTCCGGTTGACGTCGGCCCTCGGGTCCAGCACGTCGTCCGGCAGAGCGAAGGAGTCGCGGTGGTCGCACACCCACTCCAGGGCGGTCCGGGAGAAGCGCGACGCCTCCGACTCCCCGGCCGTCCCCGGTGCCGACGTCACCCCGGCGATCAGGGGCTCACTCATCCGAGGGCCCCGGCGCGGATGTGGCGCGCGGCGTGCACATGCAGGCCGACCCGCGCGTCCGTTCCCGCCATCTGCTCGACGAATTCGAGTCCGGTGTCCAGACCGAGCGTGTCGGGGACGCCGTCGATGACGCTGAGCCAGCGTCCGGCACCGGCCGCCTGGAGCCAGTCACGGCGTCGTACGGCGCGTACGAAGCCCCGTGCCACGTCCACCGGCCGGCGGGCGGCGGCCTGCGCGACCTCCGAGTCGGCACCGGGTACGGCGAGCGACCCCAGCAGCGACAGCTGATGGGTGAACCGGGGCCAGTCCAGGGCGTCCAGCCACGACGCGTCGGGCCCGGAGTGCGCTCCGGTGGCCGGCACGTCCAGTCTGTGCAGTGTCTGGGTCATCGCCCAGTGGCTCCACACCGTCGTCGCGGACGACGTGGCCTTCGGGGCGAAGGTGACGACGGCGCGCTGGAAGACCGCCAGGTCGTCCGGGAGCGGCCGGCGGCGGGTCAGCACGCTCGGCAGCAGGACGTCGGCGCCCAGTACGCGCACCGCCGCCAGGCCCAGTCGGTCGTCGGCGAGGCCGCCGACGGTGCCGCCCACCACAGAGGAATGGCCTCCGCCCCGAAGGACGGAGACCACCTCTGAAGCAAGGTCATGCACCACACCCGCGAGGCGGGGAGAAGTACCTGACTGCTCCATTCGCTTCTCCCGTCAGCCCTTCTTCGTCGGGCGCGGAGTCGGCGGCGAAAGCAGGATCGCCCCTGTACCGGCGATCAGCACCAGCGCTGCGCACTCTCGGCTGTCACGGTATGTACCTTCGGCCTCGCTCGGGCTCAGGACCGCGTCGATGTCGACGTCCAAGTCCTTAGTAACGTCTCGGGCGTTGGTCTCGGTGAACATGCCATCATCCCCTCAGAAGGAAGCTGATTGGGCGTACCTGAATCAGTTCACCTCACATATCGGACACTCGCAAACGCTCAGCTCCGGGAGCGGGACCCTCGGGCGGCGGTACGTGCCAGCAGTGCGGTGGCCGCGACCGCCAGCAGCCCCACGGACACCGGGACGGCGACCGTCGCGAAGAGCCGCTGTGCCGACCAGCCCGCCACCGCGAGAAGCCAGACCGCCGCCGCGACGGCCCGCCCGTCCATCCGTCCCCTCCCGCGGGACGCGCGGAGGGCGACGGCGGCCAGCCCCAGACAGAGCAGTTGCAGGACGACGGGCAGGAGCTCCCACGCCCGCGCCTGACCGGTGAGCTGGGCGAGAGCGTCGGCGACCGGGCGGTGCCAGGGGCCGGACACCTCCTCGGGCCGTACGCCGAGGAGCGGCGGCGCGCCGTGCAGCGCCCCGAAGAGCACCAGCAGGCCGGCCGTGAGCAGGAGCGGACGCGACCGTACGAGCGCCACGGCCGCGCACTGGACGACGATCAGCAGGACTCCGGCGCCGAGCGTCAACGGCGGCAGGGCGGTGAGGAGGCGGGTGCCCGACACCTCGCCGTCGCCGATGTCGGGCGCCTCCCGCAGCGGGATCCAGAACAGCCCGGCGGCCAGGGCCAGGAGCGGCCAGAGCGCCACGTCCGACAGGCGCCTCTGCGGGCGCGGGGCCGTGGGCGCCGCCGGTTCCTCCGTAGGAGACGCGGGCTTCGGTACGTGCACGGGCAGCCCGAAGGCCGGGGTCGCCGTGTCGTACCCGCCGTGCGGATACGTGGTCTGCCGCGCCCACGCCGCCCGGTACTCGGCCTCCTCCGCCGGGTCGAGCGGGCCGCCACCCGTACGCCGCCTGCGCTCGGCGGCCTCGCGCGCCCACGTCGTCCCGTACCCCGCGTCAGGCTCCCCGCCGCGCCTTCGCAGCGCCGACCGCAGCCCCGGCGCCGCCACCAGCGCGACGAGCGTCATGGACAGCAGCATCGCCAGCCCGGCGCCGGAGATCCCGGCGGGCCCGAGCAGAACGACCGCGCTGCCGAGGACGGACACGCACATGGCGCCCTGGAGGGCGGCGAGCATGCCCGTACGCCCCTGGACGCGCAGCACGCCGATGTACAGCTCCACGACCACGCGCGGCAGCGCGGCGGCGGCCAGCAGGCGCAGCACCGTCGAGCCGTGCTCGGCGTAGTCGGCGCCGAAGGGCGCGAGGATCTGGGGGGCGAAGACCACCAGCACCAGCACCACGGGCACCAGAAGCACCGTCATCCGGCGCAGCGCCCCCCGGACGCCCTCGGCCAGCCGCTCGGGGGAGTGCGAGGCGTGCGCCGTCAGGGACGAGGCCATGTTGATGGCCATGAACTCCATCGTCCCGCCCACGGTGTACGCCGTGTAGAAGAAGGCGTTGTGCGCCGCGTCGAAGCGCACGGCCACCATCACCGGCAGCAGATTGATCATCGCCAGACTGAACAGGGCGCCCACCGAGTCACCGGCGAGGAACCGGCCGATCTCGGCCGGGCGCGGCGGCTCGCGGTCCCGGTCTGCGGCGGCCTGCCGGGGAATGAGCCGGCGGAATACCAGCCAGCCGAGCGGCAGTACGGACAGCGCGATGGCCGCCGCCCAGGACACGAAGACGCCCAGGACCGGCATCGCCGTGGCGAACGCGACGAGCAGCACCAGTTTGCCGAGGGAGAAGACGGCGTTGCCGACGGGCACCCAGAAGGCCTTGCGGAGGCCGGTCAGCACGCCGTCCTGGAGGGTGAGTAGCGCCCAGGCGACGCACGAGGCGGTGAAGACGAGCCCGGCGGTGACACCGCTGAGCGGCGCGTACGAGGGGCCCCACAGGTCGAGCGTCAGCAGAAAGACCACGCAGGCGACGCACACGACGGCCGAACTGACCGCGTACGCGCGCCAGACGAGCGCGCCGGTCGCCCGCCCGGCCCGTGGCACGTAGCGCACCACCGCGCCGATCATGGTGGTCGCGGTGAGGGAGGCCAGCAGCCGCATGGCGGCGATGGCGGCGGAGCCCTGGCCGACGGCGTCCTCGGTGTAGTAGCGGGCGGCGACCAGCCAGAAGCCGAGACCGAGGGCGGCGGAGACGCCGGTGGAGAGCATCAGCGCGTACGCGTTGCGGAACATCGAGTCGCTGTTGTCGGCGCTGCCGTGTCCGGTGGCCACCGTGTCCGTACGGGCGGTGTCAGCCACCGCCGTGCCCCGGAGGCAAGACGGGCTCGGCCCCCGACTCCTCGAGTACGGCGATGACTTGACGGGCCCGTAACGGGTCGGCGGGCAGCGCGTGACGCGCGAACCAGGCGGCGGGCGCGGGGTGCGGCGACGCGTCGGTGAAGACGTCGCCCGCGTACACGTCCAGCGGCGGGTCGTACAGATACCCGGTGGTGATCCGGCGCCGGGCGAGCGCGGCGACGGCGGCGTCCCGGTCGGCGACCAGCAACGGCACCCGGAACAGCGGCTGGACGGGCCCTGGCGGCGCGGGCGCCGCCCACCGGGTCGCCAACAGCCGCTCCGTGCCCACCCGGTGGGCGGCGAGCAGCGGATCGAGCCCGGACAGCAGCCGCTCCGTGCGGCGCAGGCGGACACGGCCCGGCGTGAGGCGGTACCGGTGCATGTCCACCCGTACCCACGAGTCGAAGCCGCCCAGCCCCGGCCCGTCGGCCAGCGCCTCCTTCAGCTCGCCAGGACGCAACTCCATCCGGATTCCCCGCCGTTCCTCGGCCCCGGCCGCGCGCAACAGGCCACGCGCGGCCCGCACCAGCCGCAGCCCGCGCACCCCGGCCTCCGCGTACGGCCGCAGGGCGTAGGCGAGTTCGGCGGCGAGCCGGGACGGTTCGAGGAGCGCGTCGCGGGCCGCCGCCAGTTCCGTACGGAGCGCGGGGTCGGCCACGGCGACGAACCCGCCGGTCTTGGCGCCCACATGCTTGGAGAGGCTGAACACGGCCGCGTCCCCGAAGGTCCCGACGGCCCGGCCCGCCACCTCGCTGCCGATGGCATGGGCCGCGTCCTCGATCAACGGGATCCCCGACGCGTCGCAGCGGGCGCGCAGTCCGGGTGCCGGGTCGGGATTCCCGTACAGATTCGTGGTCAGTACGGCGGACAGCCCCCGCCAGTCGGAGTCCCGTAAGGCCCCCAGGTCGATCGACCCGTCCCGCGCGTTCAACGGCGCCTGGACGGGGCGCAGTCCGGCCGCGAGCACCACGAACATGATCACGTCGTCGTTGACCGGGGACATCAGCACCCGGCCGCCGGGCGGGCACCAGTGGCGCAGCGCCACGAAGAGCCCGAGCCGGCACGACGGCACATACAGACACTCTCTGCCGAGCCGCCGCCGCATGAGCGTTTCCAGCGCGGTGTACGGCGCCGGGCAGCCCTCCCCAAGAGCCATACCGTCCCCCCTGCCCCCGGATCAATGTGGCCTTTGGGGACGCTCCCGTCAATACGGTCCCGGGTCAACGACCGGTCAACCACCGGTCATGCCGCGAGGGCGGCACGCTGGGCCGGGCTGATCCGGTCCGGTCCGGCGTGCCGCAGGGCGTCGGCGACGCGCTCGGCGGACCAGCCGAGCCCGGTGGCCAGTTGCCCGACATCGGCCGGCGCCCGCGTGTGCACGAGCGCGGCGAGCAGCGTCAGCGCGTCGTCGACGCCGGACGGGCCGCCCGCCATGTCGTCGCTGAGGGTCGCGAAGAACTGGCCCATGTGGTCGAGCCGGACGCCGGCCGGCGTGCCGGTGCCGACGATGCCGGCCCCCCGCCGGGCGGTGTCCGCCCACGTCGCGGTCGTACGCGTGTCGCGCGTCCAGGCCCGCAGCCAGACGTCGTCGTCCACGACGTACCGCTCGCGCCGCCGCCCGGGATCGCGCTCGCGCCGGACCATCTCCAGACCTTCGAGGTAGCTGACGGCCTTGGAGACCGACGCGGGGCTGACCCGCAACTGCCCGACCAGATCGGCGGCGGTGAGGCCGCCGGAGTCGGTGAGGAACAGCCGGACGAGGACGCGGGACGCCATGCCGGGGAGCCCGGTCTCGACCAGCAGGGCCACGAACTGCTCGGCGAAGCACCGCAGTTCGTCGCGGTCGAGTTCGTCGTGGGGCCTCGGTGCCGCGAGCGCGGGCGCGCGCCGCCGGGCCCGCCGCTCGGTGGCCCGCAGCGCGCGGTCCGCCCGGTAGCCGTCGGTGCCGCCGTTGCGCGCCACCTCCCGGCTGACGGTCGAGGTGGGCCTGCCGAGGCGTCTGGCGATCTCGGCGTACCCGAGCCCCTCGGCCAGTCCCGCGCCGATGCCCTGGCGGTCCTCGTGCGTCAGCCTGCCTCCCGGCATCCGCGCCTCCTGACGATTCGTCGGTGAACGGTCGGTCCCAGTATGCGTTCACCGTCATCTCATTGCAACGATCCATCCAAGAGAATCAGTTGCATTCACGGTCATGACCATTGCAATTGTGTTTGACGACTCGTAAAACGCAACGTAGCTTTCGCGATTGCTGAAACAATCACGGCAAGGGGGTCCGATGTGACGACCGGCGAGAGAGTCGTGCTCGACGTCGAGGGGCTGCGTATGCGGTACGGCGCGAACGACGTCCTGCGCGATGTGCGGTTCCAGGCCCACCACGGGGAGGTGCTGGCCCTGCTGGGGCCGAACGGGGCGGGAAAGACCACCACGATCGAGATCCTGGAGGGCTTCCGGATGCGGTCGGCGGGCCGTGTGGACGTGCTCGGCTCCGACCCGGCGCAGGGCGACGAACGCTGGCGGGCCAGGCTCGGAGTTGTCCTTCAGTCCTGGCGCGACCACGGCAACTGGCGGGTGCGCGAACTGCTCGCCCACCTCGGCACGTACTACGCCCCCTACACGACCGACCGCGTGCGACGCCCCTGGGAGACCGATGAGTTGGTCGAGGCGGTCGGCCTGACGGCGCAGACGGGCAAGAAGATCAAGACCCTCTCCGGCGGGCAGCGGCGCAGGCTGGACGTGGCGATCGGCATCGTCGGCCGCCCCGAACTGCTCTTCCTGGACGAGCCGACCGCGGGCTTCGACCCGCGCGCGCGGCACGAGTTCCACGACCTCGTCCACCGCCTGGCCCGCGACCACGCGACCACGGTCCTGCTCACCACACATGACCTGGACGAGGCCGGGAAGCTCGCCGATCGCATCGTGGTTCTCGCCGGCGGCCGGATCATCGCCGACGGCACCCAGGACGAACTGGCGCGCCAGGTGGCGGGCGAGGACGAGGTGCGCTGGACGCACGACGGAAACCACCACACGCGTACGACCTCCGACTCGACCGGTTTCGTACGCGACCTCTTCGCCCGGCACGGCGCGGCGATCGGCCGACTGGAGGTCCGCCGGGCCTCGTTGGAGGATACCTACATGGCACTCGTACGCCAGGAAGAGACGGCGGCCCGGTGAACGCGGCGGTGTACGTGACTGCCAGGTCCAAGCCCACCACGCGCGCGATGAGGGCGGGCTGGTCCCGCGGCCTGATCGAGTTGCGGCAGTCCTTCACCAACGGTGGTGAGCTGCTGTCCCATCTGCTCTGGCCCACCCTGATGCTGACGGTGATGTACTTCCTGCGGGACTCGGCCTTCGGCTCCGGCGGGCTCATGCTCGGCACCCTGGCCCTGCCCGGCATCCTCGGTATGAACGTGGCGATGGGCATGGTCGGCATGAGCCAGACCCTCACCGCCGAACGCGAGGACGGCACCCTGCTACGGGCCAAGGCGACACCCGACGGCATGCCCGCCTATCTGATCGGCAAGGTCGTCACGGTCGGCGGCGGCCTGCTCGCCGACCTGGCGATCCTGCTGATCCCCGGCCTGCTCATCATCGACGGCCTCGCGGTCGGCGACGCCGGATCCTGGCTCACCGTCGTCTGGGTCCTGCTCCTCGGAATGGCCGCGACCCTCCCCCTCGGCGCGATCCTGGGCTCGGTGTTCACCAGCGCCCGGGGTCAAGGTCTCATCCAGCTACCGGTGTTGGCCATGATCGCGATCTCCGGCATCTTCTACCCGCTCACCTCGCTGCCGGAATGGGCGCAGTGGCTCGGTCAGGCGACCCCGATCTACTGGCTCGGCCTGGGCATGCGCTCCGCCCTCCTCCCGGACGCCGCGGTCACCGTGGAGATCGGTGAGTCCTGGCGCCAGTGGGAGACGGCCGGAGTGCTCGGCCTCTGGGCCGTACTCGGCCTGGCGCTCGCCCCCCTCGTACTGCGCCGCATGGCCCGGCGCGAGTCGGGTTCGAGCGTGTCGGAACGCCGCGAGAAGGCGCTGCGGCGCGTCGGCTGACCCCCGGATCCGTCGCGCGCCGTGTCACAGGGCGCGGCGCCGTCTCGTCTCAGGGAATGCAGACACCGACGACGATCCGGAGGAGCGCACCATGGACGCGCGACTGAACTATTTCGCCAGCCCGACCGCGGGCAAGGTCCTCAAGTACTTCATGTCGACCGGCAAGGCGTTCAAGGAATCCCCGCTGCCGGCCGTGACACAGGAGCTGGTGGCGCTGCGTGTCAGTCAGATCAACGGCTGCGCCGCCTGTATCGACATGCATACCAAGGAGGCCGCCGCGGCCGGTGAGACCTCGGTGCGGCTGAATCTGGTCGTGGCGTGGCGGGAGGCCACGGTCTTCACCGAGGCCGAGCGGGCCGCGCTGGAGCTGGCCGAGCAGGGGACCAGGGTCGCGGACGCGGCCGAGGGGGTCGGCGACGAGGCGTGGGCGTACGCCGCCGAGCACTACGACGAGGAGCAGCTCACCACCCTGGTGATCCTGGTCTCCTTCATGAACGCGGTGAACCGGCTGAACATCATCACGCGGCAGCCGGCCGGCGACTACGAGCCCGGACGATTCCACTGAGACGGAAGGGATTCAGACGTGAGCGAGGTCGACGAGTTCGAGGAGCTGCGGCCACTGCTGTTCTCGATCGCCTACCGGCTGCTCGGCAGCGTGAGCGAGGCCGAGGACGCGGTGCAGGAGACGTGGTTGCGTTTCGACGGCTCGGCGACCCGGCCCACGTCGGCCAAGGCGTTCCTGTCGACCGTGGTGACCCGGATCTCGATCGATGTGCTGCGCTCCGCGCGGGTGCGGCGTGAGGCGTATGTGGGCCCGTGGTTCCCCGAGCCGCTGCTCAGTGATCCGTATCAGGATCCGGAGCGTTCGGTGGAGCTGGCCGACTCGGTGTCCATGGCGGCGCTGCTGTTGCTGGAGCGGCTCAGCCCGCCGGAGCGGGCCGTCTTCCTGATGCGGGAGGTGTTCGCCTTCGAGTACGACGAGATCGCGGCGGCGGTGGGGCGTTCGGAGGCGGCGTGCCGGCAGCTGCTGGTCCGGGCGCGGCGGCACATGGAGGCAGGGCGCCCGCGATTCGCGGCGGACCGTCAGGAGCGGCAGGAGCTGGCGACGCGGTTCTTCGACGCGCTGAAGGACGGCGACGTGGGCGGGTTGCGGGAACTGCTGGCCGCGGACGTGCGGATGGTCGGCGACGGCGGCGGCAAGGCCCCGCAGCTGGCCAAGCCCGTCATGGGCGCGTCGAACGTGTCCCGGTTGCTGGGCACGGTGTTCCCCTGGCTGATCCGGATCGACGTGACGTGCGAGCAGCACGAGATCAACGGCCAGCCCGGCGCGATCTACCGCGACCGGGACGGCAAGGTGCTCCACATCGTGGCCCTCGACATCCTCGACGGGCGGATCCAGACCATCCGTACGGTGATCAATCCCGACAAGCTCGGTCACCTCGGGCCGGTCGCCGACGCCTGGGCGATCGACCGCGAGATGAGGCGGGCCCGCCGCGGATGATCCGCCCCCCGAACCGACCCTGTCCGACCCCTGATCCGACCTCCCAAGCCCCCACCGCACACCTGTGGCCCGGCAGCCGTGGGAACGGCCGCCGGGCCACCTGGAGAACGCGCCCTCGAAGAGGAGGCCGCCGTCACTCCTCGATCGTCAGGCCCTTCCGCAGCCTGACGAGCGTGCGTGACAGCAGCCGGGACACGTGCATCTGGGAGATGCCGAGCTCCTCGCCGATCTCCGACTGCGTCATGTTGGCGACGAACCGCAACGACAGGATGGTGCGGTCGCGCGCCGTGAGCCCCGCTATCAGCGGCTTCAACGACTCGACGTACTCGATGCCTTCGAGCCCGTGGTCCTCGTAGCCGATGCGGTCGGACAGCGCGCCCTCGGTGTCGTCCTCCTCGGGCTGCGCGTCGAGCGAGCTCGCCGTGTACGCGTTGCTCGCCGCCATCCCCTCGACGACCTCGTCGTTGGTGATGCCGAGCCGGCCCGCCAGTTCGGCGACCGTCGGTGCGCGGTCCAGCTGCTGGGACAACTCGTCGCCGGCCTTGGCCAGTTCGAGACGGAGCTCCTGGAGCCTTCGCGGCACCCGCACCGACCACGACGTGTCGCGGAAGAAGCGCTTGATCTCGCCGACGATCGTCGGCATCGCGAAGGTGGGGAACTCGACGCCCCTGCTGAGCTCGAAGCGGTCGATCGCCTTGATCAGACCGATCGTGCCGACCTGGATGATGTCCTCCATGGGCTCGCTGCGGGAGCGGAACCGGGAGGCGGCGAACTTGACCAGGGCGAGGTTCAGCTCGACCAGGGTGTTCCGTACATAGGCGTGCTCATGGGTACCCTCTTCCAGGCCTTCGAGGCGCCCGAAGAGGGTCTTCGACAGGGACCGGGCGTCGAGCGCGCCCACCTCGTCGAAGGGCGGGATCTCTGGCATGTCATCGAGGCCCGGGAAACCGGACGCGGGTGTGGCGCCGGTCTCGTCAGGTTCGGACGGGATTGTCGACGGCGCGTCGTGGGTACGCGGTTCGTCGAGCCGGGGTGACATGGTCTCCTCCATACGTTCTCGGCATATGGCTGCCGATGCCAATACGCGCTGCTGCGGTTTGCGGCGCCTCCATAGCCGGTCGTTTTCGGTCTTGTTGGTTGTGTCTTTACTAGCCCTATCGGTTCAGCGCAGACAGGTGCAAGTGTCATTTCGTACGTATGTCCGCATTGCGTGGGAGATTGGCTACCGAAGAACGCATGAAAGGCGTAATGTTTCGGTGAACGTCAACGACGCGTGACACAAAGACGTCCGCGACCGGCAACGACTTCCCAACCATCTGAAACATCTGATGACGGCGCACGACACGGCAGAAGTGGGGACGGACGGGCATGGACCGCCAGACGGTCGGCAGCGCGAATCGGGGCCGGCTTCGGGTCGAGGTTCGGACCGAGGGCCGCAGTGAGGTCGTGACAGTGGCGGGTGAGCTGGATCACCACACCGCCGAACTGTTGCGCGCACCCCTGGAGGAAGCGATCGACCAAGGGCGGGTACGCCTCGTGGTCGACTGCTCACAGCTTGAGTTCTGCGACTCGACCGGACTGAACGTCCTGCTCGGGGCCCGCCTCAAGGCCGAGGCCGACGGCGGCGCCGTCCATCTGGCCGCGATGCTGCCGGTGGTCGCCAGGGTCTTCGAGATCACCGGCGCCGACGCGGTCTTCACCGTGCACGAGTCGTTGGAAGCGGCCCTTGCCGACTGACCCCGGAGCCGTACGCGGGCTCCGCGGGAATCAGATGTTGCAAGTCTCACGCCACCCGCGTAGGTCTTGTGGGTGTTGTCACGATTCCGCCGGGCAGAAGAGACTCCGGGCGGCCCGTCAGGACGGGCCGGGCACTCTCTGTACCGACGTAACGACTAATTGGCGAACCGGTGAATCGGTGAGGTGAAGCGCTGATGAGCACCACCCGGCAGTATCAGCCGGGCGATTTCGGCTCCGAGCCGGACGGCGCGGGTACCACCTCCGCCGGGTCCGAAAGCCGGGTACGCACCCTGGCGTTGGGCAGCGCCAGCGGCATCGTTCCGATGGCCCGCGACTTCACCCGCCAGGCGCTCTACGACTGGGGCTGGCTGCCGGCCGAGAGCGCGGAGCGCCGGGCCGCCGCCGAGGACGTACTGCTCGTCGTCTCCGAGCTGGTCACCAACGCCTGCCTGCACGCCGAGGGCCCCGAAGAACTGCGGGTCTCCTCCGACACCAAGGTGCTGCGCCTCGAAGTCACCGACCGGGGCACCGGCCAGCCCGCGCCCCGCACCCCGCACCGCGCCGGACGGCCGGGCGGGCACGGCATGTTCATCGTGCAGCGGCTCTGTCTGGACTGGGGGGTGTCCCGTACGCCGGGAGCACCCGGGAAGACGGTCTGGGCGATCCTGGCGGCCCCGGCGTAACGCGCGGCTCCCCCGGACGCCGATCTCCGCCCCCGATCGCCGGGGGGCTCATCAAGAGCCCGCCCGGCGATCGAGAGCGCCGCGCACCTTCTCTCAGCGGCGCGTCACCGCACGTCCCCCATCAGCGCCCGCACCTTCTTGCGGTACATGAAGATCGCGAAGCCCGCGAGCGTGGCCAGCGCCGCCTCCAGGGCGACCACTCCCGTACGGCTCAGATCGACCCCCGCGATGGAGAGCATCCCCGTCACCGAGTCGCCCGCCGTGACGGCGAGGAACCAGACGCCCATCATCCGACTGGCGTACTTCGTCGGTGCCATCTTCGTGGTCACCGACAGACCGACCGGCGAGACGCACAGCTCGCCGACGGTCTGGATCAGATAGATGCCGACCAGCCACACCGGGCTGACCAGGGTGCCGTCCGCCGCCAGGACCAGCGGGATCAGGAAGAAGAAGAACGAGACACCGACGAACGCCAGGCCGGCGGCGAACTTCACGACCGTGCTCGGCTCCTTGCCCCGCCGGTTCAGCCAGAGCCAGAGCCAGGCGATCACCGGGGCCAGCGCCATGATGAACACGGGGTTCAGCGACTGGTACCAGGACGTCGGGAAGCCGATGCCGAAGACCTCGCCGGCGGCCTTCGTCGTACCGAACGCCTGGATCGTCGACCCGCCCTGGTCGTAGATCATCCAGAAGACCGCGGCCGCGACGAAGAACCAGATGTACCCGGACATCTTCGTCTGCTCGGCCGCCGACAGATCCTTGTCGCGCTTTATCCGGATCAGCACTCCGGCCGGGATGACGATGCCCGCGAGCGTCAGCGGCACCATCGCCCAGTTCAGGGTGAAGTTGCCGGTGAAGACGACGACTCCGTAGAAGACCGAGCCGATCAGCAGCCAGGTCAGACCCTTCGTCAGCCAGCTTGCCCGCTCCTCGCGCGACAGCGGCGTCGGGACGTGGCTGCTCCGCGGGGCCAGGTGCTTCGTGCCGAGCAGGAAAACGATCAGCCCGATGCCCATGCCGACGGCCGCGAGCGCGAAGCCGAGGTGCCAGCTGTACTTCTCACCGACGGTGCCGATGATCAGCGGCGCGAAGAAGGCACCGATGTTGATGCCCATGTAGAAGATGGTGAAGCCGCCGTCGCGGCGCGGGTCGTTCGGGCCGTCGTAGAGATGGCCGACCATCGTGGAGATGTTGGACTTGAGCAGTCCGGAGCCGAGGGCCACCAGCGCCAGACCGGCGAAGAAGGTGCCCGAACCCGGCAGCGCGAGCGTCAGATGGCCCACCATGATGGTGCAGGCCGCGATCGTCACCGTCTTGCGCGGGCCCCAGACCCGGTCGCCGAGCCAGCCGCCGGGCATGGCCAGCAGATAGACCATCGACAGATAGATCGAGTAGATCGCCGTCGTGGTGGCCAGGGTCAGGCCCAGACCACCCTCCTGGAGCCCCTTCGAGGCGTCGGGGCCGCCGGAGAGCAGATAGATCGTGAGCAGAGCCCTCATGCCGTAGAAGCTGAAGCGCTCCCACATCTCCGTCATGAAGAGCGTGGCCAGACCGCGCGGATGGCCGAAGAACGTCTTCTCGGGGGTGGCGCCGGGGTGACCGGGGCCGTGGGGACCGCCGGTCGGATCGGGCGGGTCGGGGGAGTCCTTGGTGAGGCTGGACGCCATGGGGGGGGATCCTTGCTCGCTCGGGTTCATGAAAAGGGGACCTTCGGCTCACAAGCTGCCAAAGATCCCCAACAGGTCGTACATGGAGCGAGGCCACCATACGGCATGACAGAGCGGCATATGGAAGGACTTGAGGCATGGATCACAGGTCTTCCATCGAACCACGGGTCACATTCGAAGGCAGCCGACCCAATCGCATCCCAGAGCCACAGGCATCGGCGATCACTGCCCGTCCGCTCCTCCGCGCGGACTACCATCACCTCATGACCCGTGTACTGCTCGCCGAGGACGACGCGTCCATCTCGGAGCCGCTGGCCCGCGCCCTGCGCAGGGAGGGCTACGAGGTGGAGGTACGCGAAGACGGTCCCACCGCGCTCGAAGCCGGCCTCCAGGGCGGAGTGGACCTGGTCGTACTCGACCTCGGACTGCCCGGCATGGACGGCCTCGAAGTGGCCCGGAGACTGCGTTCCGAGGGCCATTCCGTGCCCCTGCTGGTGCTGACCGCCCGCGCCGACGAGGTGGACACGGTGGTCGGCCTCGACGCGGGCGCCGACGACTACGTGACCAAGCCCTTCCGCCTGGCCGAGCTGCTCGCCCGCGTACGGGCCCTGCTCCGGCGCGGCGCGACCGAACCGGCCGCCTCGCCCACCACCCACGGCGTCCGCATCGACGTCGAGTCGCACCGGGCCTGGATGGGCGAGGAGGAGCTCCAGCTCACCGCGAAGGAGTTCGACCTGCTGCGGGTCCTGGTCAGGGACGCGGGCCGGGTCGTCACCCGCGACCAGCTGATGCGCGAGGTCTGGGACACCACGTGGTGGTCGTCCACCAAGACCCTGGACATGCACATCTCGTGGCTGCGCAAGAAGCTGGGCGACGACGCGGCGAACCCGCGGTACATCGCGACGGTACGGGGCGTCGGTTTCCGCTTCGAGAAGAGCTGAGCCGGACGGCCCGGCCCCACGGGCGATCCGCCCCGGGCCGGAGGAACGGGCCCCGGCCGAACAGAAGTAGGGCACAGTGCGCCGTCGTCTGATCAACTCCACGCTCGCCGTGGTGCTCGTCGTCATCGCCGTCTTCGGGGTCTCGCTCGTCATCGTCGAGACCCGCACCATCAGCAGCAGTGCCCAGGAGAGCGTCGACCTGGAGGCGGTGCGGCTGGTCAGCATCGTCGACAGCCGGCTGATCGGCGGCGAGCGCGTCACCGAGGCGATCCTGCGGGAGCAGGTCGACGGCGAGCGGTACGCCAAGGTCGAGATCCCGGGCCGCCCGAGCGTCGAGATCGGCGAGCCGCCCGAGGGCGGCGTCATCAAGGGCAGCGCCCGGGGCGAGCAGGGCGAGACCGTCACGGTCCAGGAGTCCCGCGCGTCCGTCACCCGTGAACTGGGCCGCACCCTGATGATCATCGGCGCGGTGGCGCTGCTCGCCGTCATCGCCGCCGTCCTGCTCGCCGTACGCCAGGCCAACAAGCTCGCGTCACCGCTCACCGACCTCGCCGAGACCGCCGAACGCCTCGGCTCCGGCGACCCGCGCCCCCGCCACAAGCGGTACGGCGTACCCGAGCTGGACCGGGTCGCCGACGTACTCGACTCCAGCGCCGAGCGGATCGCGCGGATGCTGACCGCCGAGCGCCGCCTGGCCGCCGACGCGTCGCACCAGCTCCGTACGCCGCTCACCGCGCTCTCCATGCGGCTGGAGGAGATCTCCACCACCGACGACCCGGACACCGTCAAGGAGGAGGCGACGATCGCGCTCACACAGGTGGAGCGGCTGACCGACGTGGTGGAGCGGCTGCTCACCAACTCGCGCGACGCGCGCACCGGCTCGGCGATCGTCTTCGACCTCGACGACGTCGTACAGCAGCAGATCGAGGAGTGGCGCCCGGCCTACCGCAGCGCCGGCCGCGCGATCGTCTGCTCGGGCACGCAGCACATGCGCGCCGTCGGCACCCCCGGAGCCGTCGCCCAGGTCCTTGCCGCGCTGATCGAGAACTCCCTGATGCACGGCGGCGGCACCGTCGCCCTGCGCAGCCGGATCACCGGCAACCAGGCGGTGATCGAGGTGACGGACGAGGGTCCCGGAGTACCGGCGGACCTCGGGGCGCGGATCTTCGAGCGCGCGATCAGCGGGCACAACTCGACGGGCATCGGGCTGGCGGTCGCCCGCGACCTCGCGGAGGCGGACGGCGGGCGGCTCGAACTGCTCCAGCAGCAGCCGCCGGTCTTCGCGCTGTTCCTCAGCCGCGAGGTGCGCGTACGCGAGGAGCCGAAGAAGACGGTCAGGTGACCCGGCCGGGCTGCGGCACCGGCTCGGGCACGGGCGCCGTCTCCGGCTGAAGCCTGCGGAACACCCACGTGCGGTACGACCAGAAGCGGAACAGCGTCGCCACGCCGATCCCCAGGAACTTGAACACGTTGCTCTGGAGCGGCCCGTCCCAGCCGAACCCGTACGTCGCCGTGTAGAGCACGCCGTTCTCGATGACCAGCCCGACCGCGCTGAACAGCAGGAAGAGCGTCAGCTCCTTCGTACGGCGGCTCTTGTCGCGGTCCCGGTAGGCGAAGTACCGGAAGCCCACGTAGTTGCAGGCGATCGCGACGACGGTCGCCAGGACGCTGGCCCGCACCACCGGAAGCTCGGTGGTGTGCCGTACGAGGTTGAAGACCACCAGATTGACCAGCAGCCCCACCCCGCCGACCGCGCCGAACTTCGCGATCTCGCGCGTGAGCACGGACAACCGCTCCCGCAGGGCCTGTCGCTGCGAAGGCGCGGCAGTCATCTGGTCGCTCAGCCCCGTCCGGTGGGTGTGTTCGGTCGACGACGCAGTCTCGTCGGTGGAGTCTCCCGCGGCGCCGCGACGGCGCCGACCGACCCACTGTAACCACCGGACCGGCCCAGACCGGCAACCACCGGACCGCCCCGGGCCGGGCGACGGATACCCTGGGTGTGTGACGTTCCCGGTAGTCGGCATGGTCGGCGGCGGTCAGCTCGCCCGTATGACCCACGAGGCGGGCATCCCCCTCGGCCTCAGATTCAAGCTCCTCAGCGAGACCCCTCAAGACTCCGCGGCGCAGGTGGTGGGCGACGTGGTCGTCGGCGACCACCGCGACCTGGAGACGCTGCGCGCCTTCGCACGCGGCTGCGACGTGATCACCTTCGACCACGAACAGGTGCCGATCGAGCATCTGCGCGCCCTGGAGGCGGACGGCGTCCCCGTACGCCCCGGCCCCGACGCCCTCGTGCACGCGCAGGACAAGGGCGTGATGCGCGCCAGGCTCACCGAGCTGGGCGCGCCCTGCCCGCGCCACCGCATCGTCACCGACGCCGCCGACGTCGCGGCCTTCGCCGAGGAGGTGGGCGGCTTCCCCGTCATCCTCAAGACGGTGCGTGGCGGCTACGACGGCAAGGGCGTGTGGTTCGCCCGATCGGAGGACGACGCCGAGCAGCCCTTCCGCGCCGGCGTTCCCGTCCTGGCCGAGGAGAAGGTCGACTTCGTCCGGGAGCTCGCCGCCAACATCGTGCGCTCGCCGCACGGCCAGGCCGTCGCGTACCCCGTCGTGGAGTCCCGGCAGGTCGACGGCGTGTGCGACACCGTCATCGCGCCCGCGCCCGGACTCTCGGAGGAGCTGTCCGGCGAGGCGCAGCAGCTCGCGCTGCGGATCGCCGCCGAGCTGGGCGTCGTCGGTCATCTCGCCGTCGAGCTGTTCGAGACGGCCGACGGCCGGATCCTCGTCAACGAGCTGGCCATGCGCCCGCACAACTCCGGCCACTGGACGCAGGACGGCGCGATCACCTCGCAGTTCGCCAACCACGTTAGGGCCGTGCTCGACCTGCCGCTCGGCGACCCGCGCCCGCGCGCGCCGTGGACGGTCATGTGCAACGTGCTGGGCGGCGACTACCCCGACATGTACGCGGCGTATCTGCACTGCATGGCCCACGACCCGCAGCTCAAGATCCACATGTACGGCAAGGACGTGAAGCCCGGCCGCAAGGTGGGCCACGTCAACACCTACGGTGACGACCTGGACGACGTGCTGGAGCGCGCCCGCCACGCCGCCGGATACCTCCGAGGAACGATCACCACATGAGCTCTCCCCTCATCGGCGTCGTCATGGGGTCGGACTCCGACTGGCCCGTCATGGAGGCCGCCGCCCAGGCGCTCGACGAGTTCGAGATCCCGTACGAGGTCGATGTCGTCTCCGCGCACCGGATGCCGCGCGAGATGATCGCGTACGGCGAGGGGGCCGCCGGACGCGGACTCAAGGCGATCATCGCGGGCGCGGGCGGCGCGGCCCATCTGCCGGGCATGCTGGCCTCGGTCACGCCGCTGCCGGTCATCGGGGTCCCCGTACCGCTGAAGTACCTGGACGGCATGGACTCGCTCCTGTCGATCGTCCAGATGCCGGCGGGCGTACCGGTCGCCACCGTCTCCGTAGGAGGAGCGCGCAACGCCGGTCTGCTGGCCGCGCGGATCCTCGCGGCCCACGACCCGGAGCTGCGGACCCGTATGACGGACTTCCAGCAGCACCTGAACGAACAGGCGACGGACAAGGGCAAACGCCTCCGTTCGAAGGTCGCGGGCCACGACGCCTTCGGCTTCGGGAAGTGAGGGCCACCATGGGCACCGAGGACTATCTGGAGCAGGCCCGCGAACTGCTCGAAGACTTCCCCGTGGTCGACGGGCACAACGACCTCCCGTGGGCGCTGCGCGAGCAGGTCCGCTACGACCTCGACCGCCGCGACATCGCCGACGACCAGTCGGCGCACCTGCACACCGACATCCCGCGGCTGCGGGCGGGCGGCGTGGGGGCGCAGTTCTGGTCGGTGTACGTACGCTCCGACATGGCCGGCGACACGGCGGTCAGCGCGACCCTGGAGCAGATCGACGTCGTCGGGCGCATGATCGCCCGCTACTCCGACGACCTCGCCGCCGCGCGCACCGCCGACGACATGGAGAACGCCCGCCGCACGGGCCGGATCGCCTCCCTGATGGGCGCCGAGGGCGGCCACTCCATCAACAACTCCCTCGCCACGCTGCGCGCCCTGTACGCCCTGGGCGTGCGCTACATGACGCTCACGCACAACGACAACCTCGCCTGGGCGGACTCGGCCACCGACGAGCCGGGCGTGGGCGGACTGTCGCCCTTCGGCCACGAGGTCGTACGCGAGATGAACCGCACCGGCATGCTGGTCGACCTCTCGCACGTGGCCGCCACGACGATGCGCGACGCGCTCGCCACCTCCACCGCGCCCGTCCTCTTCTCGCACTCCTCCGCGCGCGCGGTCTGCGACCACCCGCGCAACATCCCGGACGACGTGCTGGAACTGCTGGCGGCCAACGGCGGAGTGGCGATGGCCACCTTCGTACCCAAGTTCATCCTTCCCGCCGCGATCGCCTGGACGAAGGCCGCCGACGAGAACATGCGCGCGCACGGCGCGCACCCGCTGGACACGACCGAGTCGGGGATGAAGATCCAGCGGGCCTACGAGGAGGCCAACCCGCGCCCGGCGGCCACGGCGGCGACGGTCGCCGACCACCTGGACCACATGCGCGAGGTCGCGGGCATCGACCACATCGGCATCGGCGGAGACTACGACGGCACGGCGTTCACACCGCAGGGCCTTGAGGACGTGGCGGGCTATCCGAACCTGATCGCGGAACTGTTCGCCCGCCGCTGGTCGCCCGAGGACCTGTCGAAGCTGACGTGGCACAACGCGGTACGGGTGCTGCGCGGGGCGCAGGACGTGGCGCGGGAGCTGCGGGCGGAGCGGGGTCCCTCGACGGCGACGATCGGGGAACTGGACGGCTGAGCGGCGGTACGGGGGCGGGCGT
>NZ_JARJHW010000043.1:0-46611 GCF_040560175.1 Streptomyces panacea | reverse complement strand
CGTCGAGCGGCTGGCGGACGCGGGCACCGGCAAGCTGTCCGCCACGGCCGGCGGGGCGTTCGCGGAGCGCGTCACGGTGCGCGGCGAGGACGCCAAGGGCAAGGCCGTCGGCAAGGTGGCCGTGCAGTTCACGATCGTCGGCGACACGGACGCGACGTTCGCGGACGGCGGGAAGAAGGCCACCGTCACGAGCGGCGCCGACGGCGTAGCCAAGGCACCCGCGCTTCGGGCGGGCGAGAAGACCGGCGACTTCACCGTGCGGGCGGGTGTCCTGCGCCGTACGGTCCCGGCCCTCGACTTCACGGCGACGGTCACCGAGCGCCGGGCCGACGCGGTCGTCAGGACCGGCGAGAAGGAACTGACGGCGGCGCCGGGCACGGAGTTCGCCGACGCCGTCGAGGTCAAGGCCACCGACAAGGGCGAGATCGCCCCGGGTGTGGCGGTCAAGGCCACCATGATCAAGTCCGCCGACGACGCGTCGGCGACGGACAAGGGCCCCTACTTCAAGGACGCGGACGGCAAGCCGCTGCGCGCCCTGACGGGCCTGAAGACGAACGCCCAGGGCCTGCTCGTCCTGCCGAAGATCTTCGCGGACGACGCGACGGGCACGTTCCTGCTCCAGATCGAGACGGCGGGCGGCGCGAAGGTGACGATCGAACTGAAGGTCGCCGCCCCGGCGGCGTAGTCACCGCACCGGCGCACACACGCCGCTCCTCCGTCGCGGACGGAGGGGCGGCGTCGCCGTGTGGTGCGTGCTGTCCAGCGGGGGAGTGTCCCGCCGCTCCCGTCGGGCTCGCGTGCCCCGGTACCGCGCCTCTCCGCCGTAGCCGCCTCCCTCTCCGGCTTGCGATCCACGGCACCGCCGTCACTTCAGCCGCCGTCACTTCAGCAGACGTCACCTCAGCCGCCGGCGCCGCGGGCGCCGAAGGGCGGGGCTCACGGCGGCCGGTGCTCCACGACAGGCCCCGGGCCTACCGGCGTTCCTTCAGGCGTCGCGTCGCCACCGCCCGCGTCGGGTCCTCCGGCCACGGGTGGCGCGGGTAGCGGCCCCGCAGCTCCGCGCGCACCGCGCGGTAGCCGTCCCGCCAGAAGGACGCCAGGTCCGCCGTGACGGCGGCGGGGCGTCCGGCGGGGGAGAGCAGGTGGACCAGCACCGGCACGCCCGCGACGGTCGGTGTCGCCGTCAGGCCGAACAACTCCTGGAGTTTCACCGCCAGTACGGGCTGCTCCCCGCCGTAGTCGACGCGTACGCGCGATCCGCTCGGCACCTGGATACGCTCGGGCGCCAGCTCGTCCAGCCGCCCCGCCTGACCCGACGACCACGGCAGCAGCCGTCGCAGCGCCTGGCCCGCCTCGACACGCGCCAGATCCGCGCGGCGCCGGGCCTTCGACAGCTCGGGCTCCAGCCAGTCGTCCGCGCCGTCGAGCAGAGCGGCGTCCGATACGTCGGGCCACGGTGCGCCCAACGCCCGGTGCAGAAAGCCCAGTCGCTCCCGCAGGGCCTCCGCGTCGCGCGTCCAGCGCAGCAGGGTGCCGGGGCCCTCGCGCCGCAGACCGTCCAGCAGCGCCGCCCGCACCCGGGCCGGGTCGGGCTTGCGCAGCGGCCGTGCGGACAGTTCGACCGCGCCGAGCCGCCGTACCTCCCTGGCGACGACGTCGCCGTCCTCCCAGCGCACCTCCTCGCCGGCGACGAGCAGATGCGCGGCGGCGGTGCGCGCCGTGTCCTCGTCGATGACGGCGGCGAGCCGCACCCGCGCCGACGCGGCCGTCGCGGGCCGGTCCGCGACGGCAACGGCCAGCCACGGCGCGCTGCGCAGCCCGGACCCCTCGCCGAGCTCGGCTCCGGTCCCGGACACCATGAGGAACGCACCGCCGCCCCGGGCCCGCGCCACCCGCTCGGGAAACGCGTACGCGGCGACGACCCCGACGACGACATCGTCGGTCGGACCGGCCCCGGCCCCGGCCCCGGCGCCGTCGCGTCCGCCGGCGCCCCCACCGTCGCGTCCGCCGCCCGGCAGTGCCGAAGCCAGCCGTCGGGCCTCCTGACGCCAGCGCGCCGCGTACCCGTCGCTGCCCCGTTTCGCCGTACGCCAAGCCGCCGCCAGGTCGTCCCCGTAAGCCCTCGGCGGTTCCTCGCTCAGCAGCGCCACCACCTCGGCGGCCCGGCGTGCGCCGACCTCCCGGGCGCCGTCGAGCAGCGCGCGGGCGAGGCGCGGGTGGAGGCCGAGGCGGGACATACGGACGCCGCGGTCGGTCACCCGGCCCGCCGCGTCCACCGCGCCGATCGCGGCCAGCACCGCCCGCGCCGCGGCCAGCGCCCCCGCCGGGGGCGCGTCGAGCAGGGCGAGGCCCGAGGCGTCCGGGTCGCCCCAGCACGCCGCCTGCAAGGCGAACGCCGCCAGATCGGCGACCTTGATCTCCGGCGCGGGGAACCGCGCCAGCCGTGCGTCCTCGGCCTGGTCCCAGCACCGGTACACCGCGCCCGGTGCCTCGCGCCCCGCACGCCCCGCGCGCTGGCGTGAGGCGGCCTGCGAGGCCCGCACCGTGGTGAGCGCGCTCAGCCCCCGGGCGTGGTCCGTACGCGGCTCACGCGCCAGCCCCGAGTCGACCACGATCCGCACGCCCGGCACGGTCAGGCTCGACTCCGCCACCGAAGTCGCCAGCACGACGCGGCGGTTGCCGTCCCCCGACCCGGCGAGCACGGCGTCCTGCACCTCCGCCGGCGCCCGGCCGTGTACCTGGAGGACCTCCGCGCCGAGGTCGTCGGGGCCGCCCAACTGGCCCGCCACCCGGCCGATCTCGCCGACTCCCGGCAGGAACACCAGCACGTCGCCCGCGCGCTCGGCCAGCGCCCTGCGTACGACGGAGGCCACATGCGTCAGCAGCGCCGGATCGACCCGCATCCCGTGCGGCGGACGTACCGGCCGCGCCGGGGGCGCCCACACGACCTCCAAAGGATGCGTCACTCCCCGCGCCTCCACCACGGGCGCGTCCTCCAGCAGCCGCGCCCACCCCTCGGCGTCGGTCGTCGCGGAGGCGGCCACCAGCCGCAGTTCGGGACGGAGCGTGGCCCGTACGTCCAGCAGGAAGGCCGCCACCGTGTCGGCGTCCAGGTGCCGTTCGTGACACTCGTCGATGATCACCACGTCGACGCCGCCGAGTTCCTGGTCGCGCTGGAGCCGCTGGAGCAGTACGCCGGTGGTCACCACCTCCACCACCGTGTCCCGGCCCACCACGCGCTCGCCGCGCACCGTGAAGCCCACGCTGCCGCCGACCCGCTCGCCCAGCAGCCACGCCATGCGCCGGGCCGCCGCACGCGCGGCGATCCGGCGCGGCTCGGCGACGATCACCCGCCGCCGCGGGCCCGGCGCGACACCGTCGAGCCGAACGAGCCCGGCCAGCACCAGCGGCACCAGCGTCGTCTTGCCCGTGCCGGGCGGCGCGCACAGCACGGCGCACCCCGGCCCGTCGAGGGCCGCCTCCAGCGCCGGCAGGGCGGTACGGACGGGCAGACTGCCGAGGACGTCGTCGCGGATCACCCGCTCAGTCTCGTACGCAGACGAAGATCGCCGAACCGGGGATCAGATTCCCGCGCAGCGGCGACCAGCCGCCCCACTCCTGGGTGTTCCAGGCCGGCCACTGGGGCTCCACCAGGTCGACCAGCCGGAAACCGCCCGCCACCACGTCACGTACCCGGTCACCCACCGTCCGGTGGTGTTCCACGTACATCGCGCGTCCCCGCTCGTCCTGTTCCACGTACGGCGTGCGGTCGAAGTACGACGCGGTCACCGACAGGCCCTCGGGCCCGGGCTCGTCGGGGAACGCCCAGCGGATCGGGTGCGTCACCGAGAAGACCCAGCGCCCGCCGGGGCGCAGCACCCGCCGTACCTCGCGGAACACCCCCACCGGATCGGCGACGAAGGGGATCGCGCCGTACGCGGAGCACGCGAGGTCGAAGGAGCCGTCCCGGAACGGCAGAGCCGCCGCGTCCGCCTCCACAAGAGGTACGTCGTCGCCGATGCGCAGCGCGTGCTGGAGCTGTCGGTGGGAGAGGTCGAGCGCCACCGGGCGCGCGCCCTGCTTCGTCAGCCAGCGTGAACACTGCGCCGCGCCCGCTCCGATCTCCAGGACGTCGAGGCCCCTGAGCGACTCGGGCGGCCCCAGCAGCTCCGCCTCCACCTCGTCCAGGCCCTCCGGTCCCCAGACGAACCGGTCGTCGCCGAGGAAGGTGCCGTGCTCGACCTGGTAGTCGTCCGCGTTCCGGTTCCACCAGCTCCGGTTGGCGCGGCTGCTCTCGGTGCCGTCGCTCGCACGCCGGGTGGCCTCCGGCTCCTGCTCCGCCCCCGCGTCCACCGCCTCCGGCGCCCGCGCCGTGTCGTGCTCCGCCTGCTGCTCTGCCTGCTCTTGGCTCATCGTGCCCGTCGTCGTAGTGTGCGGAGAGGCTCAAAGACTCTGTGCCGCGCTGTAGTCGGCCGGTAGCGGCCTGGGCTACGGTGCGGCCATCGTGGCCTCATGAAACGCTTGTTGTGCCGGGTATGGGGCGTTCCGCCCCGGGTGTGCGCCTTCGCGCATTGACCCTGTCCGGCTGCCCCCGTATGCTAAAGGTTGCGCTGCGGGCTTGCGCGCCTCAGACGTAGCAGGCCGCGCTCGCATCTGTTGTAGGTCCCCTCGGCTGTCGAGGCGCCTCCTTTTACATCGGGAATGGCGCTTCCTTGGCTGTCCGGCCTCCGGCAGATGGCGATACGGGCTCTCGGCGTGGCAGTACCTACGACTCAATGTCCGCACCGGAGCCTTTACCCACATGACGAGCAGCACCGAGACCACCGCCACCACCCCGCAGGTTGCGGTCAACGACATCGGTAACGAGGAAGCATTCCTCGCCGCGATCGACGAGACGATCAAGTACTTCAACGACGGCGACATCGTCGACGGCGTCATCGTGAAGGTCGACCGGGACGAGGTCCTGCTCGACATCGGTTACAAGACCGAAGGCGTCATCCCGTCTCGCGAGCTTTCGATCAAGCACGACGTCGACCCCAATGAGGTCGTCAAGGTCGGCGACGAGATCGAAGCCCTTGTTCTCCAGAAGGAGGACAAGGAAGGCCGCCTGATCCTCTCGAAGAAGCGCGCGCAGTACGAGCGCGCCTGGGGCACGATCGAGAAGATCAAGGAAGAAGACGGCATCGTCACCGGCACCGTCATCGAGGTCGTCAAGGGTGGACTCATCCTCGACATCGGCCTCCGTGGCTTCCTGCCGGCTTCTCTCGTCGAGATGCGCCGTGTCCGCGACCTCCAGCCCTACGTGGGCAAGGAGCTCGAAGCCAAGATCATCGAGCTGGACAAGAACCGCAACAACGTGGTCCTGTCCCGCCGTGCCTGGCTCGAGCAGACGCAGAGCGAGGTTCGCCAGACCTTCCTCACGACCCTGCAGAAGGGCCAGGTCCGCTCCGGCGTCGTTTCCTCGATCGTCAACTTCGGTGCGTTCGTGGACCTCGGCGGTGTCGACGGTCTCGTGCACGTCTCCGAGCTCTCCTGGAAGCACATCGACCACCCCTCCGAGGTTGTCGAGGTCGGCCAGGAAGTCACCGTCGAGGTTCTCGACGTGGACATGGACCGCGAGCGTGTCTCCCTGTCGCTCAAGGCGACGCAGGAAGACCCGTGGCAGCAGTTCGCCCGGACGCACCAGATCGGCCAGGTCGTTCCCGGCAAGGTCACCAAGCTCGTTCCGTTCGGCGCGTTCGTCCGTGTCGACGAGGGCATCGAGGGTCTGGTCCACATCTCCGAGCTGGCCGAGCGCCACGTGGAGATCCCGGAGCAGGTCGTCCAGGTCAACGACGAGATCTTCGTCAAGGTCATCGACATCGACCTCGAGCGCCGTCGCATCAGCCTCTCGCTGAAGCAGGCCAACGAGGCGTTCGGTGGCGACCCGGCCTCGGTCGAGTTCGACCCGACGCTGTACGGAATGGCTGCCTCGTACGACGACCAGGGCAACTACATCTACCCCGAGGGCTTCGACCCCGAGACCAACGACTGGCTCGAGGGCTTCGAATCTCAGCGCGAGGTGTGGGAGACCCAGTACGCCGAGGCGCAGACCCGCTTCGAGCAGCACCAGGCTCAGGTCATCAAGTCCCGCGAGGCCGACGAGGCCGCTGCTGCCGAGGGCGCTGCCGCCCCGGCCGGCGCGGCTCCCGCGGCCTCCGGTGGCAGCGGTGGCGGTGGCGGCGGCGGTTCGTACTCCTCGGAGTCCCAGGACAACTCCGGCGCCCTGGCGTCGGACGAGGCCCTGGCCGCGCTGCGCGAGAAGCTGGCCGGTGGCCAGAGCTGACGCTCTGACTCCGTAGTCGATCGCGGTAGAGCATGACGTGAGGCCCGTTCCCCCCGGGGAGCGGGCCTCACGCATGCCCGCACGGGGCAGGCGGGGAGGGGCGCGGCGCCAAGTGCCCTACGCGGTCGGTCTCTTGCTCCTCGCGCCACCGGTGCGGGGCCCACGGCGGCCGGATGCGGGACGCGCGGGCGGGGAATGCTCACGCCCGGAGGTGCGTTCTTCCTGAGGAACACGAGGAGGACCGGTAATCGTGCTTGATCCGCAGGATTTGTACGAGTGGGAGCCCAAGGGCCTGGCAGTCGTCGACATGGCGCTCGCGCAGGAGTCCGCGGGCCTTGTCATGCTCTACCACTTCGAGGGCTACATCGACGCGGGTGAGACCGGCGACCAGATCGTCGAGAACCTGCTCGAATCGCTGCCGAACCAGGTGGTGGCGCGCTTCGACCACGACAGGCTGGTCGACTACCGCGCCCGCCGACCCTTGCTGACCTTCCGGCGCGACCGCTGGTCCAGCTACGAGACGCCGACGCTGGAGGTGCGGCTCGTCCAGGACGCCACGGGCGCCCCGTTCCTGCTGCTGTCGGGGCCCGAGCCCGACGTCGAGTGGGAGCGGTTCGCGGCGGCCGTGGGCCAGGTCGTCGAGCGCCTCGGCGTCCGGCTGGCCGTGAACTTCCACGGCATCCCGATGGGCGTGCCGCACACGCGACCGGTCGGCATCACCCCGCACGGCAACCGCACCGACTTGATGCCGGGCCACCGCAGCCCCTTCGACGAGGCACAGGTGCCCGGCAGCGCCGAGGCGCTCGTCGAGTACCGGCTGATGGAGCAGGGACACGACGTACTCGGCGTGGCCGCGCACGTCCCGCACTACGTGGCGCGGTCCTCGTACCCGGACGCGGCGCTGACCGCGCTGGAGGCGATCACGGCGGCGACGGGACTCGTCCTGCCGGGCGTCGCGCACGCCCTCCGTACGGAGGCGCAGCGCACCCAGACCGAGATCGAGCGCCAGCTGAGCGAGGGGGACGAGGAGCTGGTGACGATGGTGCAGGGCCTTGAGCATCAGTACGACGCGGTGGCCGGCGCCGAGAGCAGGGGCAATCTGGTGGCGGAGCCGGTGGAGCTTCCGTCGGCGGACGAGATCGGGCGCGAGTTCGAGAAGTTCCTCGCCGAGCGGGAGGGCGACGCGTAGGACCTCAGGTCGTCAGGTGGTGTCCGCCAGATCGTCCGGGCGGCTCGTAAGACGTACCGTCCACGCCCTAAGCTGCGAGGCATGCTGAAAGTGGGCCTGACCGGCGGGATCGGTGCCGGAAAAAGTGAAGTCTCCCGACTGCTCGTCTCGTACGGCGCGGTGCTGGTGGACGCGGACAAGATCGCCAGAGAGGTCGTCGAGCCCGGGACTCCCGGGCTCGACGCCGTTGTCGACGCCTTCGGGCCCGGCGTCCTCAGCGCCGACGGGAGGCTCGACCGGCCGAAGCTCGGCTCGCTCGTCTTCTCCGACAGCGACAAGCTCGCGATCCTCAACGCCATCGTCCATCCCCTGGTCAGCGCACGTTCGGTGGAGCTGGAGAGTATGGCGGGGGCGGACGACATCGTCGTCCACGACGTGCCGCTCCTCGTGGAGAACGGGCTGACCGGGCTCTACGACACGGTCGTCGTCGTGGACGCGTCGCCCGAGACACAGCTCGACCGGCTGGTACGAGTGCGTGGCATGGCGGAGTCCGAGGCCAGGTCGCGGATGGCGGCCCAGGCCACCCGCGAACGGCGTACCGCGTCCGCCGATCTGGTCATCGACAACGACGGACCGCTGGAGAAGCTGGAGCCGCAGGTCCGCGCGGTCTGGGAGCGGCTGGTCGAGCGGGCCGCCGGCGACGCGTGACGCGCCCCGCGTACCCCTTTTGGAATAGCGGCAACCTGTGCGACGTTGAAAGCGCCGACCGAGGGGAAGGATCCCACCGTGCCCGAGAGCCCCGAGACCCACGTCATCGACTTTCGCGCGGCGGAACAGCTGCTGGCCGCGCGCGACCCGCGCGGCGCGGTCAAGCTGCTGGACTCGGTGATCGCGGCGCATCCCGAGAACACGGCCGCCAGGCTGCTGCGCGCCCGCGCGTTCTTCGCGGCGGCCCAACTGCGGCCCGCGGAGCTGGAGTTCGAGCTGGTCCTGGAGCGCGAGCCGGACAACGCCTTCGCGCACTTCGCACTGGCCCGTACCTACGAGCGGGCGGGCCGGCCCGAGCAGGCGACGAAGCACTTCAGGCTGGCGGCGGCGCTCGACCCCAAGCCCGAGTACCTCAAGGCCGCGCGTTTCGACTCCGACGACTGATCCGCCGACCGGCGTCGGCGTTCCCGCCGCCTTCGGCGTCTTCGGTGCTGTCGGCCCGGTGGCTGTGCTCTTCGTACGGCGGTACGTCACGCCCCGGCTGGTAGCGCGATCCCTGTCGGATATGGCGCACGACCAGCACGAAGTCGGTGGCGACGATCAGCAGCAGCACCCCGCAGGCGATCGCCCAGCCCGGCCGGCCGACGACCGCGAAGGCGATCGTGCCGAAGGCGGTCCAGATCAGACCCCAGACGCTCAGCCACCAGCGCATCCGCAGCGGGCTGCGCGCGGTGAGGGGTTCACTTCCGGTGCGCATGGCATCGCACCTCCCGACGGAAATTCGTCGATCCCACCGCCCGGACAGCGATGAGTTCCGGGCGGGGCGGGTGTCTACCTCCTTGAAAGCACACCGCGTGCACAACGGAGGAGACCCCCCAATGTCCGAGGCTACGTCCACCACCGCGCCGACCGCATCCGCGCCTGCCACCACCGCCACCGCCGCCACCGCTCAGGCCGGGCCCTCGCGCCGTACGGACATCACGGTCCGTACGCTCCAGATCGTCCTGGCGCTGTTCATGGCGGTCCCGAGCGCGGGGCCGAAGCTCGTCGGCCACTCGTCGGCGGCCGAGACGTTCGACGCGATCGGCTTCGGCGACTGGTTCATGTACCTCACGGGCGTCCTTGAGCTGGCGGGGGCCGTCGCGCTGGTGATCCCGATCCTCTCGGGGGTGTCGGCGATCGCGCTCAGCGGCCTGATGATCGGCGCGTTCATCACTCAGCTGACCGTCTTCGACGGTGAGAACGCGCTGACGCCGGTGATCTTCCTGGTCCTCTTCGCCGTGGTCGCCCGGGTCCGGCGGCACAAGACGGCGGAACTCGTCGCCCTGGTGCGCCGCCGGGTCTGATCCGTGGCCACCCGCTCCGCCGCGCCCGAAGACCGCATCCTCAAGCCTTGAGGGATGCGGCCTTCAGGCGTGACGGGGGGCACTGTCAGACCCCCCGCCTAGACTCGCCGGGTAACGAGATCTCGCAGGTAGGCGACCAGGGCGGAGGGAGTCGGTGACGATGACACGACACGTGTCGAGTGACGCGACGCCGCTGGCGCGCTGTGCCGCGGTCTTCCTTCCCGCCGGGCTGCCACGGGACGGGCGTGTCGCGTTCTGGGCCCCGGAGGGGGAGCCGCCCGTCGCGGGTGACCTCACCACGAGCGATCTCACCACGGGCCCCCTCACCACGACCGACCTCACGGTTGTCGCCCCGGGCGGCCGAGGAGATCCCGCCGATCAGGACGATCCCGGCGCCGGTGTCCGTACGCGCCTCGTGCCCGCCGTCCTCGTGCCCGTCGCCGACGCCGTGCCCCTGCTGGTCCGCGCCCGCTCCGACCCCTCGGCCCACCCCTCCGCCGCCTGCTGGGGCGCCGCGGCTCTGCACGCGCTGCATCTGTCGGCCCGGGGCCGGCTGCTGCCCGGCCTCACCGCCTCCGACCACGACGCCTGGCGGGCCGGACCACTCGACGCGGACGACATCGCCCAGCTGCGGGCCGTCGCCGCCGCCATGCCCTACGAGGCCCACGCCGTCCCGCTCCCCGATCTGCTCCCGCTGCGGCTGCCCGAGCCCGAAGCGCTGGTGCGGGCCTTCCTGGACGCGGTCGCCGACGCCCTGCCCCGTACGCCCGCCGCCGCCCACGCCGCGGGCGCGCCCTTCGCCGCGCACACCGCGCAGCATCTGCCCGGCGCCCGCTCGTGGGCCGCCGAGGCGGCGGCCGGGATGGACGCCGGGGTGCGCGTATCGCTGCGCCTCGATCTGTCCGCGTACGAGCTGTTCGACTCCTCGTCCACCCACGAGACCCCGGAGGAGCCTGGCGTGGAGCGGCGCGCGGGGGCCGCCCTCGTCCAGATCCACAGCCTCGGGGACCCGACGCTCGTCATGGACGCGGCCCGGCTCTGGGCGGGCGACGGCGACGACCTCTTCGGACCGCGCGCCCGGATCGACGCCCTGCTCGCGCTCCGCCGCGCCGCCCGCGTCTGGCCGCCGCTCGCCCGGCTGCTGGAGCACGACGTCCCCGCCGCGCTGCCGCTCTCCGAGGACGAGCTGTACGAGCTGCTCGGTCCGGGAGCCGCGAGCCTCGCCGCCGCCGGGGTGGCCGTCCACTGGCCGAGGGAGCTGGCCCGTACGCTCTCGGCGGCCGCCGTCGTACGCCCCGCGCCCGGCTCGGCCACGGACGGCACGCCCTTCTTCGACAGCAGCGAACTGCTCAAGTTCAACTGGCAGTTGGCGCTCGACGGCGATGCGCTCAGCGAGGCGGAGATGGACGCGCTCGCCGAGTCGCACCGGCCGATCGTGCGGCTGCGCGACCAGTGGGTGGTCATCGACCCCGACCTCGTACGGAAAGCGCGCAAAAGGGAGTTGGGCCTGCTCGACCCGGTCGACGCGCTGGCCGTCGCCCTCACCGGCTCGGCCGAGGTGGACGGCGAGACCGTCGAGGCGGTCCCGACCGGCGCGCTGGCCGTCCTCCGTGACCGGCTCGTCTCCGGCCCGGCGGCCGTCCCGCAGCCCCCCGCCCTGGACGCCACCCTGCGCGACTACCAACTGCGCGGGCTCGCCTGGCTCGACCTGATGACCTCGCTCGGCCTCGGCGGCTGCCTCGCCGACGACATGGGCCTCGGCAAGACGATCACCGTCATCGCGCTCCATCTGCACCGCGCCCGCCCGGTCCCGACACTCGTCGTCTGTCCGGCCTCCCTCCTCGGCAACTGGCAGCGGGAGATCACCCGCTTCGCACCCGGCGTCCCGGTCCACCGCTTCCACGGCTCCGGCCGCTCGCTGGACGGGGTGACGGACGGTTTCGTCCTCACCACGTACGGCACGATGCGCGGCAGCGCGCCCGAACTGGCCGCGTACACCTGGGGGATGGTCGTCGCCGACGAGGCCCAGCACGTCAAGAACCCGTTCTCCTCCACCGCCAAGGCCCTGCGCACGATCCCGTCGCCCGCCCGCGTCGCCCTGACCGGCACCCCCGTGGAGAACAACCTCTCCGAGCTGTGGGCGCTCCTCGACTGGACGACCCCCGGACTCCTCGGCCCGCTCAAGTCCTTCCGCGCCCGCCACGCGCGCCTCGTGGAGAACGTGGAACACGCGGGGTCGGCGGGCACCACCGCGAGCGACGAGGCCGTGGAGCGGCTCTCCCGGCTGGTCCGCCCCTTCCTGCTGCGCCGCAAGAAGTCCGACCCCGGCATCGTGCCCGAGCTGCCTCCGAAGACGGAGAGCGACCATCCCGTGCCGCTCACCCGCGAACAGGCCTCCCTCTACGAGGCCGTCGTGCGCGAGACGATGGCCGCCATCGAGAGCGCGGAAGGCATCGCGAGGCGCGGACTGGTCATGAAGCTGCTCACCGCCCTCAAACAGATCTGCAACCACCCGGCGCAGTATCTGAAGGAGGAGCAGGCCCGGCTCACCGGCCGGTCCGGGAAGCTCGCCCTCCTCGACGAACTGCTCGACACGATCCTGACCGAGGACGGCTCGGTCCTGGTCTTCACGCAGTATGTGTCGATGGCGCGGCTCCTCTCCGCGCACCTCACCTCCCGCGCGATCCCGTCCCAACTCCTGCACGGCGGCACGCCCGTCGCCGAGCGTGAGCGGATGGTGGACCGGTTCCAGTCCGGTGAGACCCCTGTCTTCCTGCTGTCGCTCAAGGCCGCCGGCACCGGCCTCAACCTCACCCGGGCCGGTCATGTCGTGCACTACGACCGCTGGTGGAATCCGGCCGTCGAGGAGCAGGCCACGGACCGCGCCTACCGCATCGGCCAGACCCAGCCCGTGCAGGTGCACCGGCTGATCGCGGAGGGCACCGTCGAGGACCGCATCGCCGAGATGCTCGCCGCCAAACGCGCCCTGGCCGACGCCGTTCTGGGCTCGGGCGAGGGAGCCCTCACCGAGCTGACCGACCGTGAACTGGCCGATCTGGTCTCACTCCGGAGGCCCTCATGACCGCACCGCGCGCCCCTCGGCACGACGACCGCCGCCGTACGTTTCCCGCGCTGCCGTCCCGGCCCGGCGCGGCGGGCGGAGCGGCCGGCGAGGGGGACTTCGCCACCAGCTGGTGGGGCAACGCCTGGGTGGAGTCCATGGAGGGCGCCGCGCTGGACCCGGCCCGGCTGCGACGCGGGCGCGCCTACGCGAACGGCGGGCACGTGGACGCGATCACGGTCACTCCGGGCCGTGTCATGGCGTACGTGCACGGCTCCCGGCCGCGCCCGTATCGTACGGAGATCCGCCTGCGCACCCTCGGCGACGGCGACTGGGAAGACCTCATGGACGCCGCGGCGGCCCGCCCCGACCACATCGCCGCCCTTCTCGACAAGGACATGCCGCAGGCGCTCGCGGCCTCGGCGGACCTGCTGCCGACCGCGGGTGACCTGACGCCCGACTGCTCCTGCCCCGACGACGGGTTCCCGTGCAAGCACGCGGCGGCGCTCTGCTACCAGACGGCGCGGCTGCTCGACGAGGACCCGTTCGTGCTGTTCCTGATGCGCGGGCGCGGCGAGCACGAGATCCTCGCCGATCTGACCCGCCGCAACGCCACCCGCTCCGCCGTCGAACGCACCGCGGCCGCACCGACCATGCCCACGGTCGACGCGGCCACGGCGGTCACCCGTCACCCGTCGCGCACCCTGCCGCCGCCGTTCCCGCTGCCCGCCAACCCCGGCCGCCCGCCCGTCTATCCGCACACACCGGGCGCCCCCGACCCGCTGGCGCTCGATCTGCTCGCCACCGAGGCGGCGGCCCGCGCGCACACGTTCCTGGCGACCGGTATCGACCCCGTCGCCGGCCTCACTCCCTGGCAGGACGCCGTGCGCCTGGCCGCCGCCCACCCCGGCTCCGGGCTCACCGCCTCCACCCGCGCCCTCTACCGCGACCTCGCGGCGGGCACCGACCACAGCCCCATGGACCTGGCACGCGCCGTCGCCGCCTGGCGCCAGGGGGGCCGGGCGGGGCTGGCCGTCCTGGAGGAGTCCTGGGACCCGCCCGCCGGCCCGTTCGACCGCGCCCGCCCCGCGCTCATGGCGGCCGACTTCCCGCACTTCCGTCCCTGGCGCAACCGCCTCTCCGAGCCGTCGCTCCAGCTCCGTTTCGGCCGCGACGGGCTCTGGTACGGCTACGAGTCGGACCGCGACCGCGAGGACTGGTGGCCACGCGGCACCCCCGACACCGACCCGGTGGGCGCACTCACGGCCCTGATCGGACGGTAACCGGTACGCTCGTATCCGTGACCGTCCACGGATCAAGGGGGAGCGGTGGAAGGCGAGTTGGTGGCACTGGCGACCGCGGGGGCGACCGCCCTCGTGCAGCAGATGGCGACGGACGGCTGGAGCGCGGCCCGCGACCGGATGGTCGCGTTCTTCGCGGGGCGGGGCTCGGCCACCTCCGGTTCGGTCGAGGAGGACCTGGAGACGGGCCGCGCCGAACTGGTCGCGGCCCAGCGTGACGAGGACGAACAGCTGATGGCCGACGTCCACTCCGAATGGCGCTCCCGGCTCCGCCGCGCCCTGACCGCCGACCCGGCGGCTGCTGCCGAACTCCGCGCACTTCTTGATGAGTTGGCACCGACGGCGCCCGCGCCGCAGCAGGTCTTCGACAACAGCAACACCATCAGTGGTGGCACGGTGAACGGCCCGTTCGTCCAGGCCGGGAGGATCGACGGGCTTCGCTTCGGAGATCACGGCACTCGATCGCCGGACGGTTTCTGAACCGTCCGGCGATCAAGGGCGAACCGGCCGCCGGGCCGACCCGGCGGCGGTTCCGTTCCGGCCCGCGGGCCGTGGCCCGCGTCAGGCCGTGGTCGTGATCAGGTCCGGTGAGCGGGTGATCAGGCGGTGTGCAGCGTCAGCCCGTACGTGCCGAGGATCTCGTTGATCGGCTGGTACCAGGTCTCACCGCCGCCACTGCAGTTGCCCCAGCCGCCGGACGTCACGCCCTGCGCCTGGTCACCGCTGAGGAACGAGCCGCCGGAGTCGCCGCCCTCGGCGCAGACACTCGTCTTGGTCATCTGGTGGACGGCGCCCTGGGCGTAGTTGACCGTCTCGTTCTTGCCCAGGACGTTGCCGCAGCGCCAGTGCGTCGTGGAGCCGGAGCGGCAGATCGAGGCGCCGATGGGCGCCTCGTTCGAACCGCGGACCAGCTGGTCGGACACGGAGCCCCAGCCGAGGACGACGGGCACGGTCCACCAGCCGTTGGCGACGTTCACCCACGCGTAGTCGTTGCCGGGGAAGGACGATCCCTGGAAGTTGCCGATGGCGGAGTTGTCCCAGCCGCGCACCGACTGGCCCCGCGGGCCGCAGTGCCCGGCGGTGACGAAGCCGCCGTGCACGGAGAAGCCGATGGAACAGCGGACGTTGCCGGTGTAGTACGGGTCTCCGCCGACGGTCCCGGCGGCGAAGGTGGTGGGAGCCTGCGTCGTCTCCGCGACCGTCACCGGACCGGTCTTCCTGGCCTTGGCGACGAAGCCGGCGACGGCCTCGCTGTCGCTCTTCGACGCGAGGACGTTCACCACGACCCGGTTGGTCCTCGGGTCGACACGCCAACTGCTGACGCCGGCCGGCGCGGAGAGCGCGTCGATCCGCTTCATGGTCGCGTCGAGCGCCTTCTCGCTGTGCTTCACGAGCTTGACCGTGGCACCTGTCGCGCGCACGGCGGCTGCTTTGCCTCCGTCGGTGAGGGCGACGGTCAGCTTGTTGTCGGCCGCGCTGAACCAGGAGCCGCCGTACGACGCTCCCGCCACGCGCTGCGCCTTGTTCTCGATGGCGGTCGCCGTCTTCTCGGCGGCGAGCCTGGCGACGGCCTGACTCTTCGTCAGGCCGAATTCCTTCTGCATGGCGGTGAGCAGGCCCTCGGACGCGGCGGCCTTCGATGTCGATGCTGACATCGATGTCGGAGTAGAGGTCGACGCGGAGTCGGGAGCAGCGGCCGACGCGGGCGCGAGCCCGGCCGTCGCCCACGTACCGACGAGGAGGAGTGCGGACAGACCGGTGCGTACAACTGTCTTGCGTCTCACGGCATTCGCCCTTCGGTTGTTCCAGCGATCGTGGGGTTGGAACAGTGGAACAGCGGGCGAGTGAGAGCGCTCTCATCCGCCCCCGCCGGAGCGTATCCAAGGATCGTGGACAGGTCCATGCCAATGGTGGAAGAGAAATTCGCAGGCCGCTCGATTCGCCTGGTCGGGAGGGATTTGAACCGGATGGAACGATGTCTTCCGGCGGGTGTGCGGGCCGGTGCGGCAGTGCTCCAACTCCCCTCGGCCCGAGGCTTTTACAGCGTCGTAAAGGGCAAGCCGTGAACGCTTCTCAGCGCCGTACGGAGTGCTGACGGCGTGCTGACGGCGTGTGGTCGGAGCGTCGGCGGAGTGCCGTCAGGGCAACTCCGCCCAGCGCACCAGCGTCTCGAAGTCGCGCTCCCGCAGCCCTCGTCGCGGATGGATGCGCAACAGCAGGGCGGGCCCGTCGTGGTGGGTCGCGACATACGTCGTGTCGAGGTCGGTGATCATGTCGTCGACCCAGGCGAAGGGGCGGCCGGCCGCCTTTTCCAACTGCTCTGTGAGTGTTCGTGTCCCTCGTTTGGGTGTTCCCCGTGGGCATCCCGTGCTGATTTACCGACTGTCTCCGTTTCCTTCGGTACGTGTGGGAGATCGATCGGGGAGGCAGGGCGGCACGGAGTCGGGTGGTCCTTGGGGATCTGCGCGTCCAGGTGCTGGAGCGAGCTGGTGGTGGCAGGTCGTACGTGATCGTGCGTCCGGACTGTGCGGTCGACGCGGAGGCGGATTCGTATCTGCGGCTGTTCGAGGGCTCGGGGTCGCAGAAGACGTATGCCTACTCCCTGGTGGACCACTTGCGGTGGCGGGTCAGGGAGGGGCTGACCACCGAAACAGTCACGATCCGTGACCTGCACCGCTACTTGGGGGCCGTGGGTGCTCAGGTGCCGATGCCGTATGGGCAGCCATGGCGGTATCTCCTCAACGTCCGTACGGTGCCTCGGCTTTGCAGGTTGCGGCGGCATGCCTGAAGGGCTTCTACCTCAACGCATGCGTCAGCAAGGGCGTGAACGCCTCCCTGAAAGAGGCCCTAGCGGTTACGCGGCTGCCGACGCAAGTGGACCGGGACCGGGCTCTCTTGGGGCATGTGAAGACGTCGATGACAGTCAATCCGCTTGCTCCGAGGCGGTCGCCGCGGCGTCGGCACCCGAAGATGCTGCCGGAGGGAGCCAAGGACGAGTTGCGGGGCGTGATGAACACGGCCCGAGACGAGATGGTTTTGCAGTGGCTGTCGGACACCAGCCTGCGGCCGGGCGGGCTGACGGGTCTTCACTTGATGGACCTGCACCTGCGTGAGAACGCGGCCTGCGGTGAGTGCAGGGACCCTCACCTGCACATTTGTCATCGCTTGGGAAATCCGAACCGGGCCGCGGCAAAGATCAAACCGGAGTGGAGGGTGGTCGACGACGTCGTCACCGGTGGTGAGATCTACCGCGCCAGTCCCGCAATGATCAGCAGCTACTTCAAGTACATGACGACAGAGTATGCAAAGTACGCCACGGGGCACGGGATGCTGTTGATCCAGCTTGCCGGCCCGAACCGTGGTGATCCCTGGAGCGCGGATGCCGCCCGCGGGATGCTGCGGCGAGTCGGCCGCAGGGCCGGGCTGCCGGGAAGGATCACGCCCAAGGCATTTCGCCACCAGATCACCAGCGACGTCCTCGACGTCACGAACGGCGACTCGATGGTGGCCAAGGCCGTCGGGAACTGGTCGTCGGTCAGGATGGTCGATGAGGTCTATGGCCACCCCGATCTGCACTCGCCCGACTTCACGGCCGCTCTCCAGGCCGTCTGGGGTGAGGACGCATGACGCACCCTGCACTGGCATTGCGGGCCTTGCCGGTGATCGTTCCTGGGCGGGACGGGCGAACCACGCGGGACCGGTTGGAGCTCCTCACCGCCTTGATGGACGCGCCCGCCTTCGATCCGCTGTTCCGCCTGGACGTCATCAAGGTGCCCGGAGATCATCCTGTCTACGGATGGATCTGTGGTGTTCCGGAGTGCCAGCGAGGGCGGGAGGCCACGGCCGACTTCTGTTTCAACCACGATGTCGAGTGGCGGAATCTGAAGCGGGAAGGCCAGCGGCTGGACGTTTTTTTCAAGAACGCCTGGCCCTTGCCGACCGTGTCCTGGCACGACCCGCCGGACTGCTTGATCTGTCCGGGGATTCCGGCGGCCAGCTCGGTCGGGTTGTGCAAACTGCACGTGGACCGCTGGTATCAGCACCGTCTGCGGCAGCAGCGCCAAGGGCAGTCAGCCGATCTCGACGTGTGGTTGGCGTCTGAGTCCGCGTTCGTGCCGTTCGGCCAGTGCCTGGTCGACGTCTGCCCCGACCAGGCGGTAAGCCCCTTGGGGCTATGCAGTCGGCACCGCTACCGCTACAAGAGCGAAGGGCGGCCCGGCGGCGCCGATCTTCCTAAGAACTGGGGCAGATGGCTGGCCGACCTCGGCAAGCCCGTCCCGGTGACCTACACCGACGAAGCCGCCTTTCGGCGGTGGTGCACGCCTGCCCCTGGAAACTCGACTGCCACAACTGCGACAAGTTCGTCATGACAGGCGCCGACCTCGTCTACTGGCAGCGCAAGCGCGAGCAGTGGCGCATGGTCGCTGAAGGGGCCCCCACCTCTGCCGCTGCCGACTACCTCAACGACCTCTTCGAGCCCACGGCTCGCGCGATTGACGGCCTCGAAAGGGCGCTGGCCGCAGTCGGCCTCCTCGACGAGGCCCTCTCCCTCGACCTTCGGCGTCCGCAGGACTACTTCGGACGCGTTTGGAGCACCGCCTTTCGGGCCCATGAACTTGCTCGCGAAGACGCTGGAGCGGCCGCATGATTTCCGGCCCTCAATCCACCAGCGCCGCCATCGAGGCCCGTCGGCAGCAGACCCAGGACAAGCTCAACCAGGTCGAGAAGGCCATCGGCCAACTCCGCCGGGAACGCGGACGCCTGACCGTCCGGGCCATCGCCGAGCGAGCGGGCGTGTCAGCCACGTTTCTCTACGAGAACACCAACGCACGTGGCCTCGTGAAGTCCGCAGTGGAAAACAGCCGCAGCCAGCATGACCGACTCGGACAGGATCAGCACGATCGCATCGAGGCGTCCTGGCGGGAGCGAGCCTTGAACGCCGAGGCCGAGCTGAACCGAACCCAGAAGGAGGTCTTCGCTCAGCGACAGCGGATTGGCGAACTCATGGGCCAACTACGCGACTTCGACCCCATGGTTCCTGGCGAATCCGTCCAGCAACTGTCCACCGAGAACACCACCCTCAAGCACCGCGTTCACCAGCTCACCCAGGAGCATCGCAAGCTCCAGGAGCGACTGGAAGGCGCCCGTTCCAACCTCCGCTTCGCCGACAAACGCATCGCCGCCCTTGAGGCCCAACTGCTCGAATCTCAAGGGCCTGACTGAGGATGGAGGCTCACCACATTCAAGAGGTTCGGCCACGGCCTGCGGATGGAGATCGTGATGGGCCATCTCCTGACCGGCGGCGGTCCGGACGGAATGGACGCGTCAAGGTCGTCCCCGTCCAGGTGGTACGTGGCGACGAACCGCGCGCGTGGACGGACATCCACGCGGCGATCGTGGACCTGCTCGCGGGCCATCTGCCGGCGACGGATCGGCGGTAGCGCTCTCCCGGGTGGCGCCCGTGCCGGAGCTCTTCGTGGGGCGGCCACGAGGGCCGTTGTCAGAGGCGATTGGCAAGATTGCGGCCATGAATGTCACTCCTGTCACTCCGCCACGGCCGATCGACGTTGCCGCGGTCTTTCCCCAATTGGCTCCGCTGGCCCGCACGGCGACCCGCCTGCACCCCCGCCCTGGGGCGCCGACATGGCACGACAGCTCGATCGGCGGGCCGCTGCTGTGGCCCGCTGAGGAGCCGTGGCCGCACTGCGAGGAACCGCATGTGGTGGATGGCATCAACCCAGGCCAGTCCCCGGCGGATCTGCGGCTGGAACGACGGATCTTCGCCGCCTCGCACGGCCGGGACCTGACTCCGGAGGAACGGGAGACTCTCGAGCGGATCCGGCCCCCTCGGACGTATCCGGTGAGGCTGGCGGTCCAGTCGTACGACGGCCCCATAGCGATGCTGCCCGTCGCGCAGCTGTACGTACGGGACGTGCCCGATCTGAGCCCGCCGGAGGGCAAGGACCTGCTGCAGGTTCTGTGGTGCCCCTTCGATCATCCGATCATGCCCAGGACCCTGCTCTTCTGGCGTTCGGCAGCCGCCGTCACCGACATCCTCGACACGCCCCCCGAGCCGCCCGCAGTGCAGTTCGACGGCTATCTACCGGAACCGTGCGTGCTCGAACCGGAGCAGATCACCGAGTACCCCGACCATCTGGAGCTGAGCGAAGAACTGCGGGAGCAGCTCAAGCAATGGAGTGTGCCGCAGGCAGCAGAGGAAGACATGGACCCGGACACGTACTACGACTGTGTGCTGTCCAACGCACCCGGCTGGAAGGTCGGCGGCTGGCCCGCTTGGAACTCCGCCGACCCCAGCTCGCAGCCCTGCTCCGAGTGCGGCACCGGCATGGAGGTCCTGATGACCGTCGCCACGTTCGAGGAAGGGGACGACGCCGGGAACAGCTGGTCTCCGCACCCCCACCCAGGTGCTGGACCGTACCCCGGCCACCGCGGCTACAACGCGACCGGGGTCCAGATAGGCAGCGGCTACCGGCAGCACCTGTTCGTCTGCCCGGCGGAGCCCGAGCATCCGCACATCGAGTTGATGACGTAGCCCGTCCGCAGTGTGCAGCCGGGGCGTCACGGTGCGGGCATGCCGTGACGCCGGGTGGCCGCGAGGCTCAGGGTGCCAACCTGCGGCCCGACATCCGAGAAGGAAGCAGGCCATCCCTGACACGACCGCGACGCATCGCCCCAGGTTGAGCGCGTCCCGGTGAGCTCGCCGGTCGGTAAACTAGCGCACTCCACCAGGTGACGCGTCTTCCAGTAGAGGCCGTCGGGATCCGTCGCGAAGAGCTCGGGCCACTCGATCACCGGCAGATCGGTCGGCAGCCCGACGGCCGGCGCGATCATGGTGTTGGCCTCGTGCATCCAGGTGGTGGCCCAGGCCAGTTCGAAGGGCAGCCCGGTGAGTATCGGGCCGTGGGCGGGGTTGAGCCGCACCCGCAATCCGCGTCTGTGGGGCCGGGATCCCGGTGTCTGGCGGGAGAGCCAGCTCGATGGGTGGAGATGGTGCGTCGTGTAGCCGCGCGGCCGGGGCAGCCGCGCGGCGTACGGGTTGAGGGGGCCGTCGACGTCGAGGAGGAGCAGGGGGCGTTCGCGAACCGTCATGGGGAAGAAATGCCCGCTACGGGGGCCGTTTTCGACCTCCGCGCCGTTCTCGCGCCGTTCTCGCGTGGTCCTCGCGCCGTTCTCGCGTGGTCCTCGCGTCGTCCTCGCGTGGTCCCCGCGCCGTCCGCGCGCCCTCCCCGCGCTCGTCTCCCGCGCCGGTACCGCCGTTGACGGACCGTGCCCACGGCCGCCGTATCCAGGACGACGCCCCTGCGGCCGGTCCGTCCCGAATCGGCGAGCGAGGCCGAGATCGGGGACAAGATGGCACGGTGAGACTCGAAGCGATCACCTGGGAGCGGCTGACCGACGCGCTGGCGGAGCGTGCCATGGAGACCAAGGCCGACGACGGCAGCCCCTGGCTGCGGATCGCCGTGGACGGCGCCCCCGCCGCGCACCCCGGCGTACCGGCCGAGGCGCTCGCCGACGCCCTGCAGCTCCGGGGCCGTTCGGTGCTCACCGTCGGGACCGGTGGCTTCCTGCGGCCCGCGTCGCTGCGGTACGAGTACGGGCGCCACGACCCCGACTCGTACTTCGACGGCTGGTTCGACACGGGCGCCCTGTGGCGGGAGGTGTTCGGGCCGGTGGAGGCCGGTGGAACCGGCCGCGTCCTGCCCGATCTCTGGGACCCCGCGACGGACCGTGCGACCCGCAGCGCGCGTGTCGAACTTCCGCCCGGCGGTGTCCTGTTGGTGCACGGGCCGTTCCTGTTCGGCCACTGGTTCCCGTTCGACCTCACGGTGCATCTGCGGCTGTCACCGGCCGCGCTCCGCCGTCGCACCGACGAGGGCGAGCAGTGGACACTGCCCGCTTTCGAGCGGTACGAGCGGGAGGTCGGCCCGGCCGAGACCGCGGACGTCCTCGTCCGGGCGGACGATCCGAGGCACCCCGCCTGGGCGCTCCGGCAGAGCTGAGCCGTGCGCGCGCGAGGTCATGGCACCGGTGGCCGGCCGCCGGGCAGTGCGACAGCCAGGGCCCCGGCGCGGCAGCCGGCGGCGGCTGCCGTCACGGGGTCGGCGCCCGCCAGCAGGGTCGCGAGGAAGGCGCCGTTGAACGCGTCGCCCGCCCCGGTGGAGTCGACGGCCCGCGCGTGATCGGGTGGCACGCGCGCCGTCACGGCTCCGTCCGTCGCCACCAGGGCGCCCTCCGGGCCCAGCGTCACCACGACGAGCGGGAATCGGCGGCTCAGCTCGGCCGCCGCTTTCTCGGCGTCCGGGACGCCGGTGAGCAGCCGGGCCTCGTCCACGTTCGGCAGGAGTACGTGGACACCGTCGGCCGCCGCGAGAAACGCCTCCGCGCCGAGGCGCGCGATGAAGCCCGCCGACGCGGGGTCCACGCTCACCGGGACGCCACGGCCCAGCGCCGACTCCAGTGCGGCGCGCACCACTTGACGGCTCGTGGCGGCGAAGAAGAGATAACCGGAGATGTGCAGCCGGCCCACGCCGTCGAGCAACGAGTCCGACCAGTCGGCGGCGCAGAGGCGCAGGACGGCCCCGCTGTCGGTGAGGAAGGTGCGTTCGGCGGAGGCGTCGACCAGCGAGACGACGGTGGCGGTCGCCACGTCGTCGTCGACGACGAGAAGGGGCCGGACGCCCGCCGCTCTCAGCCGCTCCTCGTGCCATCCGGCGGCGTCCGCGCCGACCCGGCCGAGCAGCCGGACGTCCGTGCGTCCCGTGAACACGGCCCAACAGGCGGCGTTGGCTCCGGCGCCGCCCGGCAGGGTGCGGATCTCGGCCGCCGTGTCCGTGCCGTGCGTGAGTGGCGTACGGTGCCGGGCCACCACGTCGGTGACGACGTCCCCGACGATCAGCAGCGCGCCCGGATCACCGTCGGGGCGCTCACCGCTCACCGCGCCGCCGCGATCAGCGCGGCCAGCCGTACGTTGCCGCGTACGGCGGCCAGATTCGCCTCCAGGGACGCGCCGTCGGTCCGTCGCATCAGCTCGCCCAGCAGGAACGGCGTGACCGCCTGCCCGCCGATGCCCCGCTCCCGGCACTCCGTCAGCGCCTCGGCGAGCACCCGGTCGTGCAGCTCCGGATCGAGCTGCTCCGCCGCCGGTACGGGATTTGCGACGATCAGCGCCGCCGCCGGCCCGCCGAGCGCGTCCTGGGCGCCCATCACCGCCGCGACCTCCTCCGGAGTGCGCACCGTCCAGTCGACGGGCTCCCCGGACGACGAGAGGTAGAAGCCGGGGAAGTGCTCCGTGCCGTACCCCAGGATCCCGACACCCAGGGTCTCCAGACGCTGCAAGGTCGCCGGTACGTCCAGGATCGACTTCACGCCCGCGCACACCACCGTGATCCGGGTCTCCGCGAGCAGCCGCAGGTCCGCCGACTCGTCCTGCGCCCGGGTCCACTCGCGGTGGACACCGCCCAGGCCGCCGGTCGCGAAGACCCGGATCCCGGCGCGGGCGGCGAGGAACGCCGTCGCGGACACGGTCGTCGCACCGCTGGCCCCCATGGCGAGGGCGGGCGCCAGATCGCGGTGGCCCAGCTTCCGGACGGACGGATCTCCCGCGACCCGCGCCAACTGGTCCTTGTCCAGGCCCACATGGGCCCGGCCGTCCAGTACGGCGACGGTGGCGGGGACGGCGCCGCCGGACCGTACCAGCGCTTCCAGTTCTTCGGCGACGGCCAGATTGCGCGGGCGCGGCAGACCGTGCGCGATGATCGTCGACTCCAGGGCCACGACGGGCCGGCGCGAGTCGAGCGCCTCCCGCACCTCGGGGGACAGCAGCAGTGTCGTGTCAGGCATGTCCCATCCCTGGCACGGGACGGGGCCCCGCAAACGTCGCCGGCCGACCCGGGGCCGGGCAGGACGCGCAGCCGAGGCGGGTCAGAACAGCGGCGCGGGCAGCACGCCTTCCAGCGCCAGCAGTTGGCGCTTGGTCTCCAGGCCGCCCCCGAAGCCGCCCAGTTTGCCGCCGCTCTCCACCACCCGGTGGCACGGCACCACGATCGGCAGCGGGTTGGACCCCATCGCGGCGCCGACCGCCTGGGCCGCGCCCGGACTGCCCACGCGGTCGGCCAGATCGCCGTAGCCGACGACCGTGCCGTACGGAACGCCGGCCGCCAGCTCGCGCAGCACCCGCCGGTTGAAGCCGCCCGACAGCGACCAGTCCAGCGGCAGTTCGAACTCCCGCAGGGTGCCGTCGAAGAAGGCCGCCAGCTGACGTATCGGCTCGGCCAGCCGTCCCGCCGGATCCTCGACGGGCTCGGCGCCGAGCCGCCCCTTCAGCTGTCGAAGCGCCGTCTCCCGCCGCCCGTTCGTGGCGTGGAAGACAACCGTCACAAGTCCTTCACCGGTGGCGGCCAGCAGCAGCGGACCGATGTCGCTTCCGACGACGGCCCACTCCACCGACTGCGTGTCGCTGTCCATGCCGACAACGCTACGGCCAGGGTCTGACAACGGGCCCCGGCCCCGTCACGGGCCGTCCGTCAGCCCACCGCGTCCCGCACCACGTCCGGGTTGTTGGTGATGATGCCGTCCACGCCGAACCCGTCCACGCGCACCGCGCCCGCGGTGTCGTTGACCGTCCAGGTGTTGACCTGGAGCCGCTTGCCGTGCGCGCCCTTCAGCCGGTGCACGGCGGCCACGTACTCGGCGGTGAGCGTGGAGTGCGTCGGGTTGATCTGGTCGGTGAACTTCGCGTACGACGGCAGGTCGGCCACCGCCGGCGTACCGAGGAACCCGGTGATCACGTCGGGCCGCCGCTCGTGCACGGCCTTCACGCTGTCGGCGCCGAAACTCTGGATGACGAGCTTGTTCCGCACGTGCGCGCGGTCCAGCCAGCCCTCCGCGCGGAGCACGCGCAGGATGTCCTTCTCGATGCCCGGGTACAGCTCGGGCGCCTTGATCTCCAGGAGGAGCTTCTGCCGGTTGTCCTCGACGGCGTCCAGATACCGCTTCAGCGTCGGCACCCGCGCGCCCGCCCACTCGGCGCCGAACCAGCTGCCCGCGTCCAGCCGCGCGATCTCCGCCGCGGTGAAGTCCTTCACATTCCACGGAGCGCGGTCGGGGTAGACCTGCTCGACGTCGGTGGTGCGCTTGAGGTGGGTGTCGTGCAGGACGACCAGTTCGCCGTCCTTCGTACGCTGGACGTCGTTCTCCACCCAGTCGATGCCCAGTTCCTCGGCCTTGTCGACGGCGGCGAGGGTGTTCTCCGGCGCGTAGGCGGAGGCGCCGCGGTGCGCGATGACCAGCGGATCGGCGCCGTGACGGGCGGACGCGGGGGCCGTCTCCTGGCCCGTGGCCCGCGGCGCGGCGGCCGACGTGGTGCCCGGCAGAACCAGCGCGGCGGCTCCCAGCAGCGCGACGGTCGCGGTCACAGAGGTGCGTGCGTACACGTGGACTCCTTGCGTCGATCGATCACGGACGGGCCGAGACTGACAGTCGGCGGCCAACACGCGACAGGCGAAGGTTGGCCACAACGTGAACGGACTGCGCCCGAGCCGGGCCCGGAGGCGGTCTCCATGTCGACAAAAGGGTGACCTGATGTTTGCTTGCCGTGCCGCTGGTCATACCCTCGCCCCCGAACCTGGGCTTGCGCAGACGGCTCATCAGGAGCGAAGGACGTACCGCATGCAGGGCACCACCGACGGATTCAGCTACGGCCTGATCACCCCCGTGGCGGCCTTTCTCATGGCCTGCCTCGGCGGCGCGCTGGGCCTGCGCTGCGCCATCAGATCCCTGCACACGGCCGAACGCGGGCGCAAGGCCGGCTGGCTCGCGCTCGCCGCCATCGCGATCGGCTCGGGCGTCTGGACGATGCACTTCATCGCCATGATGGGCTTCGCCGTCGCGGAGACCCCCGTCACCTACGACCCGGCCACCACCCTCGCCAGCCTCGCCCTCGCGATCGTCATGGTCGGCCTCGGCATCTTCATCGTGGGATACCGCGGCACGACCACGATGGCCCTGGTCACCGGCGGTACCGTCACCGGCCTCGGCATCGCGAGCATGCACTACCTGGGCATGGCCGGTATCCGCCTCCAGGGCGGTATCGAGTACGACACGCTCACCGTCGGCGGCTCCGTCGCGATCGCCGTCGTGGCGGCCACCGTGGCGCTGTGGGCCGCCGCGTCCGTCCACAGTCTGCTGATGAGCCTGGCCGCCAGCCTGACGATGGGCGTGGCCGTCACCGGGATGCACTACACGGGCATGGCGGCCGTCCACGTCCACCTGAGGCTGCCCGGCGGCTCCGCCGAGGGCGCCGAAGGCGGCGAACCGGCGGCCACACTGCTCGGGCCCATGCTGGTGGGGCCCGGCGTCTTCCTGCTGCTGGCGGCCGTCGTGGTGATCTTCGACCCGCTGATGGTCATGGGCGGCCAGGAGCCCCGCGACCCGGCGCCCCACGGCAGACAGGGCCGAGGACGCCACGAGCGTGCCCTGCCGGGCGTACCGGCCCAGCGGGCCCCGCGGGAGCCCACCTACGGCGAGAGCGCCGAGGAGACGGTCTCCAGACAGTCCGGGGGCGCCGGAGGCGGGTCGCGGGGCGTCCACGACTGGTGATCCGGCGGGTGATCCACCCTCGACTGTCAGTGGGTGGTCGTACGGTGGATACATGCGGCCAGTTTCCAAGATCGAACGTACTTCGGCGCCTTTTGAGGTCATCAGCTCCTACCAGCCCAGCGGCGACCAGCCGACGGCGATCGCGGATCTGGAGCGCCGCATCCGCGCGGATGAGCAGGATGTCGTCCTGCTCGGTGCGACGGGCACCGGCAAGTCCGCCACCACGGCCTGGATGATCGAGAAGCTTCAGCGCCCCACCCTGGTGATGGCTCCGAACAAGACGCTCGCGGCCCAGCTGGCGAACGAGTTCCGCGAGCTGCTGCCCAACAACGCGGTCGAGTATTTCGTCTCGTACTACGACTACTACCAGCCCGAGGCGTACGTCCCCCAGTCGGACACGTACATCGAGAAGGACTCCTCGATCAACGACGAGGTGGAGCGGCTGCGCCATTCGGCGACGAATTCGCTGCTCACCCGCCGTGACGTGATCGTGGTCGCGTCCGTCTCCTGCATCTACGGCCTGGGTACGCCCCAGGAGTACGTGGACCGGATGGTGCCGCTGAAGGTCGGCGAGGAGTACGACCGCGACCAACTGCTGCGCCGCTTCGTCGACATCCAGTACACGCGCAACGACATGGCGTTCACGCGCGGCACCTTCCGGGTCCGCGGCGACACGATCGAGATCTTCCCGGTCTACGAGGAACTGGCCGTCCGCATCGAGATGTTCGGCGACGAGATCGAGGCCCTCTCCACGCTCCACCCGCTCACCGGCGAGATCATCAGTGAGGACCGGGAGCTGTACGTCTTCCCGGCCAGCCACTACGTGGCGGGGCCCGAGCGCATGGAGAAGGCCGTCAACGGCATCGAGCGCGAGCTGGAGGAGCGCCTCGCCGAGCTGGACAGGCAGGGCAAGCTCCTGGAGTCCCAGCGGCTGCGCATGCGTACCACGTACGACATCGAGATGATGCGCCAGATCGGCTCCTGCTCCGGTATCGAGAATTACTCGATGCACTTCGACGACCGCTCGCCCGGCACCGCGCCCAACACCCTCCTCGACTACTTCCCCGAGGACTTCCTGCTGGTCATCGACGAGTCGCACGTCACCGTGCCGCAGATCGGCGCGATGTACGAGGGCGACGCGTCCCGCAAGCGCACCCTGGTCGACCACGGCTTCCGGCTGCCCTCCGCGCTGGACAACCGCCCGCTGAAGTGGGAGGAGTTCCAGGAGCGCGTCGGCCAGACCGTCTATCTGTCGGCCACCCCCGGAAAGTACGAACTCTCGCGCGGCGACGGTTACGTGGAGCAGATCATCCGCCCCACCGGGCTCATCGACCCGGAGGTCGTGGTCAAGCCCACCGAGGGCCAGATCGACGACCTGGTGCACGAGATCCGCGCCCGCACCGAGAAGGACGAGCGCGTCCTGGTCACCACCCTCACCAAGAAGATGGCCGAGGACCTGACCGACTACTTCCTCGAGTTGGGCGTGCAGGTCCGCTATCTGCACAGCGACGTCGACACCCTGCGCCGTATCGAGCTGCTGCGTGAACTGCGCGCGGGCGAGTACGACGTCCTCGTCGGCATCAACCTCCTGCGTGAGGGCCTCGACCTCCCCGAGGTGTCGCTCGTGGCGATCCTCGACGCCGACAAGCAGGGCTTCCTGCGGTCGGGCACCTCGCTGATCCAGACGATCGGCCGCGCGGCGCGCAACGTCTCGGGCCAGGTCCATATGTACGCGGACAAGATCACCCCGGCGATGGAGCAGGCCATCGACGAGACCAACCGCCGCCGCGAGAAGCAGATCGCGTACAACACCGAGCGCGGACTCGACCCGCAGCCGCTGCGCAAGAAGATCAACGACATCGTCGCGACCATCGCGCGCGAAGAGGTCGACACCGAGGCACTGCTCGGTACGGGCTACCGCCAGGGCAAGGAGGGCAAGCAGGCGAAGGCCCCGGTGCCGACGCTCTCCCGGGCGGGCAAACAGGGCGCGGTGGTCACCGACCGGCCCGCGGCCGAACTGGCCGGAATCATCGAGGAGATGACGGATCGTATGCGGGCGGCAGCCGCTGATCTGCAGTTCGAGGTGGCCGCGCGGCTGCGCGACGAAGTGAGTGAACTGAAGAAGGAATTGCGGCAGATGAGGGAAGTGGGGCTGGCCTGACGAGGCCGCGTCCGGGTGTGTTGCAAGACCGACACAAAAACGGCCGAAGCCTCCTGCACTGTCAGTGTGACTGCGTAGGGTACGGGACAACCGCACACATGGACGGTTGCGGGGGAACTTCCGAGAGGGGACAGCGCGTGGTCGACGTATCCAAGGGCAGTGCCGGGGGCCCTGGGGTCAACCTGACCAAGGGGCAGGCGATCAGCCTGGAGAAGAGGGGCGGGGGCACCCTGACCGCGGTGCGCATGGGGCTCGGCTGGCAAGCCGCCCCGCGTCGTGGCCTGTTCGGGTCACGTACCCGCGAGATCGACCTGGACGCCTCGGCCGTGCTCTTCGCCGACAAGCAGCCGGTCGACGTGGTCTTCTTCCGCCACCTCGTCAGCGACGACGGCTCCGTACGGCACACCGGTGACAATCTCGTCGGCGGCGCCGGACAGGGCGGCGACGACGAGGCGATCCTCGTCGATCTGCAGCGGGTTCCGGTGCACATCGACCAGATCGTCTTCACGGTGAACTCGTTCACCGGCCAGACGTTCCAGGAGGTGCAGAACGCCTTCTGCCGCATCGTCGACGAGACCAACGGCGACGAGCTCGCCCGCTACACACTCGACGGCGGCGGTCAGTACACCGCGCAGATCATGGCCAAGGTGCACCGCGCCGGCGCCGGCTGGCAGATGACCGCCCTGGGCAACCCGGCCAACGGCCGGACGTTCCAGGACCTGATGCCGGCGATCCTGCCGCACCTGTAGGCACGGCTCTCGTCAGCGCAAGCGCAGCTCCCGGAGGCACGGCCGCCGGGAGCTGCACCGCTTGCCGGGCGGTATCGACAGACAGTCGCACCGAGCACCGAGCACTGAGCGCCAAGCACCGAGCAGCACCAACGGGCACCAACCGAACGGTCCCACCGGGCAGTTCGGACGCCGCACCACACGACGACATCACTACGGGGCACCGACGCGTGACCGACGAGGGGACAGAGGCGATGACGGCCGAGCTGGTCCGGGGGCAGAACCACCCCTTGCCCCACAGCCGACTGGAGATCCGGGTGACGGCCGGAGTGCCGGTCCTGGCGTGTGCCACCCTCGGCGACGACCGGGGCACGGTCCTCGGTGTCGAGTGGATCGCCCACCCCGGCTCGCCCACGCTGCCCGGCATCGAGGTCTCCCGGCAGGCCGCCGCGGGACTGCGCTTCCATGTCGACCTGGAGGCCGTACCCGACCGCGCGCAGCTGGTGCACCTACTGCTCGCGCTCCCCGAAGGGGTCGGCGGACCCTCCCGGTTCGGCACCACGGCCGCCCCGTTCGCCGCCGTCACCGCCACCGACGGCACCGAGATCGCCAGCTTCACCATCACCGGCCTGGAGGCGGAGTCCGCCGTCGTCGCCCTGGAGCTCTACCGCCGCCAGGGCGCCTGGAAGGTCCGCGCCGTCGGCCAGGGGTACGCGGGCGGGCTCGCCGAGCTGTTCGGCGACCAGGGCGTGCCGCAGGCCACCGAGTTCGCCGCCGGGATCCAGGAAGCGGTGGCCCGGCACATGGCCAGCGCGATCCAGGCACCGCTGACCGGCACGGCGGACGGCGCACGCGTCCGCTCCGACAGATCCGCCACGGCCACCCAGCCCGGCCAGACCGCGGGGGGCACCGGGGGCGCGGGAGCCTCGCCGGTTTCCGGCGTGACCCCCGGCTCCGGTACGACACCCGTCACCGGCGCCACACCGCACCAACTGCCGGGCACCCCCGGCCAGCAGCCGGCCGGCCCGTCGGACGGCCAGGGGCAGCAGCCGGCCGCCGCCGCGCACGGCACCGCCGGTGGACGGGTCAACTACACGCACCCGCGCCGGCGGACGACGGCTCCGCCCACCCCGCCGCCCGCGTCACCGCCGGCGCAGCCCGGCCAGGCGCCCCGCCCGGTCGCGGGCGACGCGACCGGCTGGTCCATGGAGGAGCGCCTGTACAACCAGGTGTGGGGCATGTTCGAGGACCTGGCCCGCGCCGCCGCCGCCTACCGCAGCGCCGTCGACTTCGCCGAGTCCCGGATGGACCAGGAGCTGGACCGGGTCCTGTCCGACCCGCGCAGCCGGATAGGCGGCACGGGCGACGCGGCCCGCGAAGTCGCCCGCGCCAAGCGCGACCGGCTCACCGACCAGGCGCGGGAGGCCCTCGACCGGGACCTCGGCCAGCTGGCCGCCGAGTCCGAGGTCGTCGAGCCCGCCCTGCCGCCCGCGTACGCCCGCTGGGACAACCCCGTCTGGCACGCCTACCGCGTCCCGATGGACAACCCGATGGCGCTGCGCCTCGGCGATCTCCACCTTCCCGAGAGCGCGGATCTGCGGATCCCCATGCTGGTCAGGCTCCCGCTGGAGCGCGGCCTGTGGATCGACAGCGGCCGGTCGGGCTCGGACGCCGCCCTGATGCTGGACGAGGGCCGGCTGCGCAGGCTCGCCATGGACAACGCGGTCGGTGTCGCCACGCGCCTCCTCGCGGCCTACCCGCCGGGCGAGTTCACCGTCCATGTGATCGACGCCGCGGGCTCGGCCGCCCTGTCCCTCGCCCCGCTGGTCGGCGCGGGCGTGCTGAACCAGCCGCCGGCGAGCGGCGCCGCGGGCGTCGCCGACGTACTCGCGAAGCTCACCCGGCGCGTGGACCTGACGCAGATGGCCATCAGGGCCGGCGCGGCCGACTCGCTGCCGCCCGATCTCGACACCGCCGAGCAGTTGCTGATCGTCAACGACTTCCCGCACGGGTTCGACGACCGCGCGGTGACCCAGCTGCGCTATCTCGCCGACGAGGGCCCGGCCGTCGGTGTCCATCTGATGATGGTCGCCGACCGCGAGGACGCCAGCGCGTACGGCCCCGTGCTCGACCCGCTCTGGCGCTCGCTGCTGCGGATCACACCGGTCGCCGACGACCACCTCGCCGACCCGTGGGTCGGACACGCGTGGACGTTCGAACCACTGACGATGCCGGCGGGCAGCCAGATACTCCGGCGGGTGCTCGAACAGGTAGCCGAGGCGCGGCGCGCCTGGCGCCGCTGACCCGGCCGGGTCAGGGCCCGTCCCCGCACCCGTCCGTGAGCGGCTGAACAGCAGCTGACCTGCACGTCGGCGCCCGCCCGACCCTGAACTTTACCTTCTCTTGGGGTTTCCTGTACTCTCCATTGAACGGAGGGGAGTACTCCCACACCGCGACGTACCCGTCAATACGGACCGCCATCGGTCCCGGGGCGTCGGCCCGCCGGCGCAGATGAGACGCCCGGGTGGAAGAGACCTCCGGCAGCGACGACGCTGATCAGTAGCCGTACGACGCCGGAGGCGCAGTGGACGTTTCATGGACCCTTTGGGTACTGACCATTCTTGGTCTGTGTGCCCTGATCTCGGTCGACTTCCTCATCGGGCGCAAGCCCCATGACGTGTCGATCAAAGAAGCCGGAATCTGGACGGTCGTCTGGATCGTTCTCGCCGCCCTGTTCGGCATCGGCCTGCTGATATTCGGCACCAGCCAGGCATCGGGCGAGTTCTTCGCCGGATTCATCACCGAGAAGTCGCTCAGTGTCGACAATCTCTTCGTCTTCGTCCTGATCATGGCGAAGTTCTCGGTGCCCTCACACCTCCAGCAGCGGGTGCTGCTCGTCGGTGTGCTCATCGCCCTCGTCCTGCGCGCCATCTTCATCGCGGCGGGCGCGGCGATCATCGCCAGCTTCTCGTGGGTCTTCTACATCTTCGGCGCGTTCCTGATCTACACCGCCTGGAAGCTCATCCAGGAGGCGCGCTCCGACGACGAGGAGGAGGAGTTCGAGGAGAACCGCCTCCTGAAGTCGATCGAGAACCGCTTCGGAGTCGCCGACAGGTACCACGGCACGAAGCTCTTCATCGAGAAGAACGGCAAGCGCATCCTGACCCCGCTGATGGTGGTCATGCTCGCCATCGGCACCACCGATGTGCTGTTCGCGCTGGACTCGATCCCCGCGATCTTCGGTCTGACCCAGGACCCGTACATCGTCTTCACCGCCAACGCCTTCGCGCTGATGGGTCTGCGACAGCTGTACTTCCTGATCGGTGGCCTGCTCAGGAAGCTGGTCCACCTCAGTTACGGTCTGTCGATCATCCTCGGCTTCATCGGCGTCAAGCTGGTGCTGCACGCGCTGCACGAGAACGGGGTGAATGTCCCCGAGATCTCCATCCCGTTCTCGCTGGCCGTGATCTGCGGTGTGCTGATCATCACCACGATCACCAGCCTGATCGCCTCCAAGAAGCAGGCGGAGCGCGACGCGGCCGAGGGCAAGGACGGCAAGGACGGCAAGGACGGCCAGGACAAGGCCGAGGGCAAGGACAGCGAGGGCAAGGCCGACATCGAGGCCTGACCGCGCGACGTACGAGACACCCGTACGAGACACCGGGACCGGGGCGAGTGGCACCAGCCACTCGCCCCGGTCCCGTCTGTCCGCCGGTTCCGTCGGTGTCCCCGTGCCGCCTCAGTACGTGACGGTGATCCGCCGCGCGGGCCCGTCCACCCGGGCCGTGCCGCCGTACGGAATGACCAGTTGCGGATCGGTGTGTCCGAAGTCCACGTCGAGGACGGCCATCGTGTCGGGGGCGTACGTCTCCAGCGCCCGTACCACCGCCGCGCGCTGCTCCCGGGCGTACAGCGCGGACTCCTCCGGGCTGTTCCGCCGCTCCAGCGACCAGGTCTTGGGCCGTCCCATCAGCAGTGCGGGGAAGCGCCGCAGCAGCCCGCGCTCGCCCATGTCACGCAGGACCCGGAAGACCTCGCCGGCGCCCGGCAACTCCTCCGAGGTCTCCAGCAGGAGCACACAGCCGTCGTACGCGGCGAGGTCTTCCTGGATCTCCCGGTCGGCCACGAACAGCCCGGACAGGGTCTCCAGATTTCCGCCCCAGGTCCGGCCCTCCACCACGCGCTGGGGTCCGTGCACCGTCCATCCCGCGCCCGGCCGGGTCTCGGGCTCGGCGAGGAAGGTCGCCGGGTCGGCCCAGTCGCCGTCGGTGTCGCGGAAGCGCGCGGCGGGAGCGAGTTCGTACGGCCCCGAGGTGAAGAGGGCGGCGCGCAGCGACGCCTCCGTAAGAGGATCCATCGCGCCGGGCCGCCCCAGCTCGCACATCACGCTGCCGCCGTGGAAGGCGACGATCCCGGTGTTCCAGAGGAAGGCCAGCAGATTGGTGTTGTCGCTCCAGCCGAAGAACGGCTTGGGGCAGGCGCGGATCAACTCGCGGTCCAGCAGCGGCAGTACGGTGATCTGGTCGTCCCCGCCGATGCTCGCGACGACCGCCCTGACCGTCGGATCCGCGAAGGCGGCGTGGATGTCGTCGGCCCGCTCACGTGGCGTCGAACCCATCTTCCGCGTCGTCGGATACTCGACGGGCACCAGGCCGAAGTCCTTCTCCAGCCGGGTCAGTCCCAGTTCGTACGGGCGCGGGAACAGACCCGGCAGCCCGGACGAGGGGGAGAGCACGGCGATCCGGTCGCCGGGGCGCGGCTTGGCGGGATACGTGAGCGGCTGCATACGACCGGAGCGTAACGAGAGCCCCGGGTCGTGGGCAGCCGGTTTTCCGCCGGACGGGGGCCGCCGCCTACCAGCCGCGTTCGCGCCAGGCAGGCAGCTGCGGGCGTTCGGCGCCGAGCGTGGTGTCGTCGCCGTGGCCCGGATAGACCCAGGTCTCGTCCGGCAGCCGGTCGAAGAGCTTCGTCTCGACGTCGTTGATGAGACTGGCGAAGGCCTTCGGGTCCTGGTGCGTGTTGCCCACGCCGCCGGGGAAGAGGCAGTCGCCCGTGAAGAGGTGCGGGTGGCCGTGCGGGTCGTCGTAGACCAGGGCGATCGAGCCCGGTGTGTGACCGACGAGATGGCGCGCGGTCAGTTCGATCAGTCCGACCCGGATCGTGTCGCCGTCCTCGACCAGCACCTCGGTCGGGACGGGGATCCCCTCGGCGTCGTACCGTCCGGCGTAGGTCTCGGCGCCGGTGGCGGCCACGACCTCGGCCAGCGCCTGCCAGTGGTCCCCGTGGCGGTGCGTGGTGACGACGGACGCGATGCCGTCGTCACCGATCAGCGTCAGCAGTGTGGCCGCGTCGTTCGCCGCGTCGATCAGCAGTTGCTCCCCGGTGGCCCGGCAGCGCAGCAGATAGGCATTGTTTTTCATCGCACCGACGGCGACCTTGGAGATCATCAGGTCGGTCAACTCGTGCACATCCGCCGGTCCGTCGAGCTTCACGGCTCCGCTGTAGGTCATACGACTCAGCCTATAGCGGAGGCAGTACGGGCAGCGAAGAGTCCGACGTCTTGAGCGCCGTCCCGTCGCGACGGCCGGCGAGCCAGCCCATGAGGTCGGCCGCCGGTCCGGTGACGGTGGCCGGAGTGCCGTCGGCGCGGCCGGTGCGCCAGGTGTGTCCGCCGGGGGAGGTCAGGGCGAGCGGCGGTACGTCGGCGTGCCCGGCGAAGCGCTCGGTCAGGAAGTCGATCTCGCGGTCGGTGAAGTCGTCGGAGAGATCTTCGAGGTCCCGGCCGATACCGAGGTCGACATGGTGGAGCTCGACCTCGACGAGCCTGCGGAACGGGACCCGGGCGGCCACGTCCGTCACGCCGTTGCGGAGCGCGACCGTGCGTGCCCAGTCGGCGGGGACGGCCGCCACCCGCCGGAAGCGCTCGGCCGTGGCACGTACGTCGGCGACCTGGGCGTCCAGGGGGCGCGGGGCGTCCCGCTCGATGTCGGTGTCGCGGGTCACGGCGTCCGGGTACATCGGCCGGCCTTCGAGCACATTGACGAGTGCGTCGGCGTTCCTGGCCAGATGTGCCAGTACGTGACCACGGCTCCAGCCCGGCAGCCGTGACGGCTCGGCCACGGAGGCGTTGTCCAGTCGGGCGGCCGCGGTGAGGAGCCGCTCGGTCGCTTCACGCAGGGATTCCAGGTCGCGCACATGATCGAGCATGGGGCCGACGATAGCCCCACCACTCCTTCGGGTGAAGGCGGTCGCAAGGCGCCGTAAATCGAATGCGCGTGCTATAAGCTCGTCGGAGGCATCCTGGTAAGGAGCCCTCGCAGCCCGGTGCCCCAGTGACCCGGGTCATTCCGCTTGGCAGTCCATCGCTCTGGCGACCCCCATTACTCTGGAACGGGGGCTCCGCCCCTGCTTCTCTCTAGAAAGGTGCGGACCGGCGTGGCCGACCGTCTCATCGTCCGTGGCGCTCGCGAACACAATCTCAAGAACGTCTCGCTCGACCTTCCCCGTGACTCCCTGATCGTCTTCACCGGGCTCTCCGGGTCGGGCAAGTCCTCCCTCGCGTTCGACACGATCTTCGCCGAGGGACAGCGCCGCTATGTCGAGTCGCTGTCCTCCTACGCCCGGCAGTTCCTCGGCCAGATGGACAAGCCGGACGTCGACTTCATCGAAGGGCTCTCGCCGGCCGTCTCCATCGACCAGAAGTCCACCTCCCGCAACCCCCGCTCGACGGTCGGCACGATCACCGAGGTCTACGACTACCTCCGGCTGCTCTTCGCCCGTATCGGCAAGCCGCACTGCCCCGAGTGCGGCCGGCCGATCACCCGCCAGTCGCCGCAGGCGATTGTCGACAAGGTCCTGGAGCTGCCCGAGGGCAGCCGCTTCCAGGTGCTGTCGCCGCTGATCAGGGAGCGCAAGGGCGAATTCGTCGACCTGTTCGCGGACCTCCAGACCAAGGGGTACAGCCGGGCGCGCGTCGACGGGCAGACCATCCAGCTGAGCGAGCCGCCGAAGCTCAAGAAGCAGGAGAAGCACACCATCGAGGTGGTCGTCGACCGCCTCACGGTGAAGGGCAGCGCCAAGCGCCGGCTGACCGACTCGGTCGAGACCGCGCTCGGGCTCTCCGGCGGCATGGTCGTGCTCGACTTCGTCGACCTCCCGGAGGACGACCCCGAGCGCGAGCGGATGTATTCGGAGCATCTGTACTGCCCGTACGACGACCTGTCGTTCGAGGAGCTGGAGCCGCGTTCCTTCTCCTTCAACTCGCCCTTCGGCGCCTGCCCCGACTGCACCGGCATCGGCACCCGTATGGAGGTCGACCCGGAGCTGATCGTCCCCGACGAGGAGAAGTCGCTCGACGAGGGCGCCATCCACCCCTGGTCGCACGGCCACACGCGGGAGTACTTCGGCCGGCTCATCGGCGGCCTGGCCGAGTCCGTCGGCTTCCGTACGGACATCGCGTGGGCGGGACTGCCGCAGCGTGCCAAGAAGGCCCTGCTGTACGGCCACAAGACCCAGGTCGAGGTGCGTTACCGGAACAGGTACGGCCGCGAGCGGGCGTACACGACCCCGTCCTTCGAGGGCGCGGTCTCCTTCGTCAAGCGGCGGCACTCCGAGGCGGAGAGCGACACCAGCAGGGAGCGCTTCGAGGGCTACATGCGCGAAGTGCCCTGCCCGACGTGCCACGGCACCCGCCTCAAGCCGCTCGTCCTCGCGGTCACGGTCATGGACCGGTCCATCGCCGACATCGCCGCGATGTCGATCAGCGAGTGCGCCGACTTCCTCGGCGAGATGACGCTGAACGCCAGGGACAAGCGGATCGCCGAGCGCGTCCTCAAGGAGGTCAACGAGCGGCTGAGGTTCCTGGTCGACGTCGGCCTGGACTATCTCTCGCTCAACCGCGCGGCCGGCACACTCTCCGGCGGCGAGGCGCAGCGCATCCGGCTCGCCACCCAGATCGGCTCCGGTCTGGTCGGCGTGCTCTACGTCCTGGACGAGCCGTCCATCGGCCTGCACCAGCGCGACAACCACCGGTTGATCGAGACCCTCATCCGGCTGCGCGACATGGGCAACACCCTGATCGTCGTGGAGCACGACGAGGACACCATCAAGGTGGCCGACTGGATCGTCGACATCGGCCCCGGCGCGGGCGAGCACGGCGGCAAGGTCGTCCACTCCGGCACGTTGAAGGAACTCCTGGACAACGAGGAGTCGATCACCGGGCAGTATCTGGCCCGCAAGAAGGCCATCCCGACGCCGGACGTGCGCAGACCGATCGACCCCGGGCGCAAGCTCACCGTGCACGGCGCGCGGGAGAACAACCTGCGGGACATCGACGTGTCGTTCCCGCTCGGGCTGTTCACCGCTGTCACGGGCGTCTCAGGATCCGGCAAGTCGACCCTGGTCAACGACATCCTCTACATGCACCTGGCCCGGGAGCTGAACGGCGCCAAGTCGGTGCCGGGGCGCCACACCCGCATCGACGGGGACGACCAGGTCGACAAGGTCGTGCATGTCGACCAGTCGCCCATCGGCCGTACGCCCCGGTCCAACCCGGCCACGTACACCGGGGTGTTCGACCATGTGCGCAAGCTCTTCGCCGAGACGATGGAGGCGAAGGTCCGCGGCTATCTCCCCGGGCGCTTCTCCTTCAACGTCAAGGGCGGGCGCTGCGAGAACTGCGCGGGCGACGGCACGATCAAGATCGAGATGAACTTCCTGCCGGACGTGTACGTCCCGTGCGAGGTCTGCCACGGCGCGCGCTACAACCGGGAGACCCTGGAGGTCCACTACAAGGGCAAGTCCATCGCCGAGGTGCTGGACATGCCCATCGAGGAGGGGCTCGACTTCTTCGAGGCCGTCCCGACGATCTCCCGCCATCTCAAGACGCTCAACGAGGTGGGTCTGGGCTATGTGCGGCTCGGTCAGTCCGCGCCGACCCTCTCGGGCGGCGAGGCGCAGCGCGTGAAGCTGGCCAGCGAGCTCCAGAAACGGTCCACGGGCCGCACGGTGTACGTGCTGGACGAGCCCACGACCGGGCTGCACTTCGACGACATCAGCAAGCTGATCAACGTGCTGTCGGGGCTGGTCGACAAGGGCAACACGGTGATCGTCATCGAGCACAACCTGGACGTCATCAAGACGGCGGACTGGGTCGTCGACATGGGTCCCGAGGGTGGCAACGGCGGCGGGCTCGTCGTCGCCGAGGGCACACCGGAGGAGGTGGCCGGGGTCGCGACCAGCCACACCGGGAAGTTCCTGCGGGAGATCCTCGACGCGGAGCGGATCAGCGACGCCGCTCCCTCGGGACGGACGAAGTCACCGGCCCGGAAGACCGCGGCGAAGACCACCGCGGCGAAGGCCCCGGCGAAGAAGGCCGCTGCCAGGAAGACGGCCGCGCGGTCACGTAAGTCCTGACATCGATGGGCCGAGGCGTCCCGCCGGGGCGCCTCGGCCGAACGTATGCGCGGGATCTGGGTCAGAATGGTCACCTTCCATCAAACGGCAGGATGCGAGATGAAGGTGTCCGAGCAGCAGCGTGGCGACAGCGCTTCCGTCGTCCGGATCATGGCAGAGGTCCTCGGAGCCGGTGAGTTGAAGCCCTCCGACAGCTTCTACGACTTCGGCGGCACATCCCTCCAAGCGGTACGCATATGCACCCGCGTCAAGAGAGAGCTGGGCATCCGGGTCTCTCCCGACACGGTCTTCGACAGTGAGACGGTCGCCGATTTCAGTGCCGCCGTGATCGCCCGCGGCGAAGCCGTCTGACGGGGACGGAGACCGACTTCTCATGTCCCGCGTGTCCCCCATGCCGCGCCCGCCAGGTGCGCGGCTCATCCACGAGGCCGTCGCGCGGCAGGCCCGACTCCGGCCGGACGCCACCGCACTCGTCCACGCGGGCCGGCGCGTCAGCTACCGGACGCTCGACCGGGCCGCGGAGGCGTACGCCGCGGAGCTCGGCCGGCTCGGTGTCGGCCCAGGGCGGCCGGTGCCCGTGCTGCTGCCGCGCTCGCCCCAACTGGTGGCCGTGCTCCTCGCCGTACTCAAACGCGGTGCCGCCTACGCGGCGCTGGACCCGAAGCTGCCCGCCGACCGGCTGCGGACCGTACTCGGCATGCTCGCGCCGCCGGTCGTCGTGGGCCCGCCGCCGGTCGAGGGCGCGGCGCCCGCGGTGGACGCCGGCGATCGCACCGTATGGACTCCACCCGCCGAGGAGCTGAGCGAAGCGGCCGGCCGGGCACCGGACGCGGACTCCGCACCGGCCACGTTCCCCCCGCCGGAGCGGGACGCGGCGGACGGGTCCGCGCCGGCCACCGTGTTCTTCACCTCGGGCACCACCGGCACCCCCAAGGGAGTGCTCTCACCGCACCGCGCCACCACCCGGCTGTTCGGCCCGGACAGCTTCGCCGACTTCGGCCCCGGCCGCGTGATGCCCCAGGCCGCCCCCGTCTCGTGGGACGCGCTCACCCTCGAACTGTGGAGCATGCTGACCACCGGCGGCACCGTCGTGCTCGTCGACGGCGACTACTTCCTCCCCGACGATCTGGCCGAACTCGTCGAATCCACCGGCCTGGACACCATCTGGCTCACCGCCGCCCTCTTCAACCTCTTCGTGGACGAGGACCCCGGCTGCTTCACCGGGCTGCGCCAGGTCTTCACTGGCGGCGAGCGGCTCTCCGCCCCGCACATCCGGGCCTTCCTCGCCCGGCACCCGGGAATCACGCTGCTCAACGGTTACGGCCCGGTCGAGTGCTGCGTCTTCGTCACCACCCACCGGATCCGACCGGCCGACTGCGAGGCCGAGTACGGCATCCCGCTCGGCACGGCGGTCCCCGGCACCGCCATCCATGTCCTCGACGGCGACCACGAGGTCCCGCCCGGCGCGCTCGGTGAGATCTGTGTCTCCGGGGACGGCCTGGCCGACGGCTACCTCGGCAACGAGCGGGCGACGGCGGAGAGTTTCGCCACATTCGACCCCGGCACCGGCCCCAGAAGGATCTACCGCACCGGCGATCTCGGCCGGCTGGACAGCGACGGGACACTGCACTTCCACGGCCGCGCCGACCGGCAGATCAAGATCTCCGGGCACCGCGTCGAGCCCGCCGAGACAGAGGCCGCGGCCTTGCGCCTGCCGGGCATACGGGAGTGCGCCGTGCTTCCCGTGGCAGGTGAGAGCGGTGCGTACGAACGGCTCGCGCTCTTCTACACCGCCCAGCCGTACGACGGGACGGGCTCCACCGGTGACCCCGAGGGCGCGGCCGACGGCGCCTCTCCGGAGCCGGACACCGTACGGAAATCGCTCGCCGCCGTGCTGCCGCGCGCCCAGGTGCCCGACGAGGTCCGGCGGATCCGGGCCTTCCCCCGGACGCCCAACGGGAAGATCGACAGCGTCGCTCTGTTGGACCAGCCGGGCTGAGAGACGCATGATCGGTGTCTGAATATCGCCGCACCCGGCCTCAGCCGCCACCCCCCAGAGGTCCGTCCCAGTCGTTCGCACCACGAAGCGAGAAGCGATGGAACCGCGTACCTATCCGATGTCGTTCGAGCAGGAGTCGATCTGGCTCAACGACCAGTACCAGCAAGGCACCTCGCGCTATCTGGAGTCGTGGGTCCACCGGCTGCGGGGCCCTCTCGACATCGTTGCCGTCGAAGCGGCGCTGACCGGCGTCGTGGCCCGGCACGAAGCGCTGCGCAGTCGTTTGACGCTGGTGGACGGCCTGCCCCGGCAGACCGTCCTCCCACCGATGCGGGTCCCCGTCGACGTACGGCGGATCACGGCGGACGAGCGGGAAACCGCGCTCAGGGACGCCGTCACCCGGCAGACGGACCTCGCCGAACCGCCGCTGCTGACGGCCACGCTGCTGGTGATCGCCGACGGCGCGGACGACGACGTCATCGACCCGCGTTCGCGTCCGCGCGCGGACGGTGAGTCCGTACTCGCCGTCGCGATCCACCACGCCGTGATCGACGGCTGGTGCTTCAGCCTCCTCGACCAGGAGTTCAGCGAGCTGTACCGCGCCGAGGTGGAGCACCGGGCGCCCCGGCTGCCCGAACTGCCCCTCCAGTCGGGGCCGTACGCCCAGCGCCAGCGGAGCACCGACGGCGAACATCGCGCGCGGCTGATCGAGCACTGGCGGGCCGAACTGGCCGGCGCGCCCGACGAGTCGTCCTTCCCGGCCGACCGCCGCCGCCCCCCGGCCCTCAGCCACCACGGCGGCCAGGTGGAGTTCGGCGTCGACGCCGCCACGGGGGCGCTGATACGCGGCCTCGCCGCCCGGCTGCGGACGACACGTTTCGTGGTGCTGGCCGCGGCGCTGACCGCGCTGATCGGCCGGCACACCGGCCAGGACGACCTCGTCATCGGCACGCCGGTGTCGCGCCGCGACGAGCCGGAGACCGAGGACCTCATCGCCTGCCTCACCGATGTGCTGCCGCTGCGCGGACGGCCGCGCCACGACCGGTCGTTCACGGACCTGGTGGTGGAGATGAGGCATCAGGTCAGATCGACCGTCCGGCACAAGGACGTGCCGTACAGCCATCTGGTGCGCGAGCTGGGTGTCGAGCGCACCCTGAGCCGGTTCCCGCTGTTCCAGGTGGTGTTCGCGGTCGACGACGCGCCGCCGTCGGCGCTCTCCCTGCCCGGCGTGGCGGCCGAGCGCTTCCAGGTGCACGGCGGGACGGCCAAGTACGACGTGTTCCTGCACCTGATGCCCGACGGGGACGGGTACCGCGGACTCTGGGAGTACTCCGCCGACCTCTTCGACCACGCGACGGCCGAGCGCCTGGCGGCCCGGTTCCGTACGCTCGTCGCCGACGCCGTCGCCCGCCCGGAGACCGCGCTCCAGGACCTGGCGGTCATGCCCGCCGACGAGGAGCGGCGGACGCTCACCGAGTGGGCACACGGCGCGCAGCCGCCCCGCGAAGTCCCGCTCGTGCACGAGGCGTTCGCGCGGTCCGCCCGGCTGACACCGGACGCGCCCGCCGTCGTGGCGCACGGGCGGACCCTGTCGTACGCGGAGCTGGACGCCGCCGCCGACCGGGTCGCCGCGGTGCTCGTCGCGCGAGGCGTCGTACGCCGCCCCGTCGGCGTGTGCGTGGAGCGGACGGCGGACCTGCCGGTGGTCGTCCTCGGGGTGCTGAAGGCGGGCGGCAGCTGTGTGCCGGTCGACCCGGACCATCCGGCGGAGCGGATCGCCTTCACGGTGCGGGACAGCGGGATCGACGTCCTGCTCACCCAGCGCGGCTGCCGGCCGGCCGAACTGCCCGCCGGCGTCGAGGCGGTGCTCCTCGACGACCTGCCGGACGTACCGGACCTGGCTGACGTGCAGGACGTGCCGGGGCGGGCCGACGCCGGGCCGCCGTTCACCGGCCCCGTCGTCCCGGTGGGGCCCGACGACCTCGTGTACGTCATCTACACCTCGGGTTCGACGGGCCGGCCCAAGGGCGTCGCCATGGAACACGGCCCGCTGGCCAATCTGATCGAATGGCAGCGACGCCGGTCGGCGACCGGGTCGGACCCGAGTGAGGGGGCGCGCACCCTTCAGTTCGCGCCCCTCGGCTTCGACGTCGCGTTCCAGGAGATCTTCGCCACCTGGGCGGCGGGCGGCACGCTCGTCCTCGTCGACGAACAGGTCCGCAGGGATCCGCACCAACTGCTCGACCTGATCGCGGCGGAGCGGATCGAGCGGCTGTTCCTGCCGTTCGTCGCGTTGCAGCAGTTGGTGGAGTACGCGTGCGCCACCGGCCGTCGCTGCGACTCCCTCATAGAGGTCCTCACGGCGGGCGAACAGCTCCAGGTCACGCCCGCCCTGCGGCAGTTCTTCGGCACACTCACCTCGGCCACGCTGGAGAACCAGTACGGCCCCTCCGAGACCCACGTCGTGACGGCGGAACGGCTGGGCCCCGACCCCGCCGCCTGGCCCGGCCTGCCGAGCATCGGACGCCCCGTCGACGGCGCCACGGTCCTCCTGCTGGACGAACGGCTGCGGCCCGTCCCGGCGGGCGTCCCGGGCGAGATCTGCGTCGGCGGACCGGTGGTCGCGCGCGGCTACGTGGGGCGCCCCGAGTTGACGGCCGAGAAGTTCGTGCCCGGCGACCTCCCCGGAACCGGGGCGGGTACGCGAGGGGGCAGCCGCTTCTACCGCACCGGTGACCTGGCCCGGCTGCTGCCCGACGGCCGGATCCAGTACATCGGCCGGAGCGACGGCCAGGTCAAGATCCGGGGCCACCGGGTGGAGACCGGCGAGGTGGAGGCCGCCGTACGCGCCCAGCCCGGCGTGGCCGGCGCGGCGGTCGTGGCCCAGGACCTCGGCCCGGGAGCCGGCAAGCGGCTCCTCGCCTACTACATCGCCGGTGACCCGGACCTGGCCGGCCCCGAGGAGATGCGGCAGCGGCTGCGAGCCCGGCTGCCCGACCCGCTGGTCCCGGCGCGCTGTGTACCGGTCGACCGCTTCCCGCTCACGTCGAGCGGCAAGGTCGACCGCGCCGCACTCGCCGCGAGGAGAGGCTGCGGGGAGGACCGGGGCGAGGGCGCCGGCGAGAACGGCACCGCACGGGCCGTCACGCCGCTGACCGCCACACAGGAGCGGATCGCCCATCTGTGGTCGGCGCTGCTCGGCCCCGGCACCATCGGCGCGCACGACGACTTCTTCACGCTCGGCGGCGATTCCCTGCTGGCGACCCGGCTCGTCCTCGCGCTCCGCGAGGAGCTGGACGTACGGGTACCGCTCCGCTCGGTCTTCACCTCACCGACCGTCGCGGGCCTCGCCGCACTGGTGGACGCCTCCTCGACAGGAGGGCGTACGGAGGCCGTTCCCGACCTCACCGACGACCTGCGACTCGCCCCCGACATCGTTGCCGCCGACGATGTCCGCACCGTCGTCCCCGACCCGGAGCAGGTCCTCCTCACTGGAGCCACCGGTTTCCTCGGCGCCTTCCTACTGAGGGAGCTGCTGCGCCGGACCGACGCCACCGTCCACTGTCTGGTGCGCGGCAGCGACCGGCCGAACGCGGAGAAGCGACTGCGCTCGGCCCTTGAGTCGTACGGCCTCACCGACCCGGCCACCGAACACCGCGTCATCGTCGTCCCGGGCGATCTGGCCCGGCCCCGACTGGGCCTCTCGGCGGCCGGCTTCGACCGGCTCGCCCGCACCGTCGACGCCGTCTACCACTGCGGAGCCGCCGTCAATCTGGTGTTCTCCTACGAGCGGTTGAGAGACGCCAACGTGTACGGCACGCAGGAGATCCTGCGGCTGGCCGCCCTGCACCGCACCGTGCCCGTCCACCACATCTCCACCGTCGGTGTGTACGGAGGCGGTGGGGCCGGGAGCGCGTACGGCGCCGGCGAAGGGCCCGCCCGCCCCGTACGGTCCGTACGGCCGCAGGACCCGACCGGACCGGCCGCCGCGCTCGAACACGGCTACACGCGGAGCAAATGGGCGGCGGAGCGGCTCGTCGAGGACGCGCGCGCCCGCGGGCTGCCCGTCTCCGTCTACCGGCCCACCCGCATCACGGGCGAGTCGGCCACCGGTGTCTGCCAGACGGGCGACTTCATGTGGCTGCTGCTGAAGGGCTGCGTCCAGGCGGGCGTCGCCCCGGCGGACGTCGACACCGCCTTCGACCTCGTGCCCGTGGACTACGTCAGCGCCGCCGTGGTGGCGCTCTCCCGCCAACCCCGGTCGGCGGGGCGGACGTTCCATGTCGCGGGGGAGCGCCCGCTGCGGATGGACACCGCCGTGGCGCGCCTGCGCGCACTCGGTCACTCCGTCCGGGACGTCCCCGTCGCCGACTGGCTAGCCGCCACCGAGGCCGATCCCGGCAACGCCGCCTTCCCGCTGCTCACGACCATGGCCGCCGAGACGCGCGGAGGGGGCTCGGAGGGGAGCGTGCTCTTCGACGCGGAGGAGACGCGGCGCGCGCTGGAGGGCACCGGGATCGGCTGCCCCGACATCGACGAAGACCTCTTCCGTACGTATGTGGAGTACTTCACCCGCACAGGGTTCCTGCCGCCGCCCTCCGCCGCGGCCGGTCCGGCGCCGTCCCCGCCCTCGTCGTCTGTTCCGAGGCCGCAGCCGCAGCCCCCGGTCGACTCCGTCTTCACCCGCTAAGGCCGCACCTCGGCCTCATAAGGAGGCTCAGCGCCGGTGCGGGAGCAGGTGACGGCGGCGGCCCGCGCGGCGAAGCCGAGGATGTCCCGCCACTGCTCCGCGTCGAGCGCGTCCAGCGCCCGCTCCGACAGGGCGTCGCGGGCGCCCAACCGGTGCAGCAGCGCGGCGTTCACGGTGTCGCCCGCGCCGATCGTGTCCACGACGTCCATCGGGGCGGCCGGTACGGAGATCTCCGCCCCGGCCCGCGTCCGTACGGTCAGCCCCTCGGCGCCACGCGTCAGCACCACGGCCGCCGGGCCGCGCGGCACCCCTCCGAGCCACCGGGAGTCCTCCTCGGAGAGCTTCAGGAGCGACACGTACGGCAGCCACCCCGCGAAGCGCGCGCGGTAGGCGTCGGCGTCCGGAATCAGCGGTGGCCGGATGTTCGGGTCGAGCAGGGTGAAGACCCCGCGGTCCGCCTCACGGCGCAGCAGCGCCTCGTACGCGCTCGCGCCCGGTTCGAGGACGAGGGAGCAGGTGCCCAGGGCGAGCGCCCGCGCCGACGGCGGCAGTCGGGGCGGCAGCTCGAAGAGCCGGTCGGCGGTGCCCTGGGCGTAGAAGCCGTAGCCGGCCGAACCGTCGCTTCCCACGGAGGCGACGGCGAGCGTCGTCGGTTCGGGGCCGCGCTGTACGAGGGAGGTGTCGACCCGCGCCGAGCGCAGACCGTCCAGCAGGGCCGCGCCGAAGCCGTCCGTGGAGACGCGCGAGCAGAAGGCGGTCGCCGTGCCGAGCCGGCCGAGGGCGACGGCGGTGTTGTACGGGCCACCGCCGAGCCGGGGCAGCAGGGGTGGCAGCGGGCCACCGGCGGCGGGCTGCGGGACCAGGTCGATCAGGGACTCTCCGGCGACGACGATCACGCCGCCGAACGTAACCCATCGTCCGCACGTGCGACAGCGTGTGCGTGCCGACCGCACGCGGGCCGCGCACGACGCCGGGGAGCCGCGCACGACCCCGCGCATGAGCCGCGCACGACGCCCGGAGGAGGCGCCGGAATCGCCACCGGTAGGGTCGAACGCAGCGCCAGCCTTCTGACCAGTGGAGACACCATGCCCG